>JBFFKF010000004.1:0-55502 GCA_041555515.1 Woeseiaceae bacterium | reverse complement strand
GCGTCGCGCTTCTGAAAAACAATAAACAGGGTCGCACCGCAATTAAATTAATTGCGGTACGACCCGATGTTTCGAGCCTGGATTGGATATTCGAGCTTCTGCCGAGATCGAGGATCACAACGAGGTCTCCGGACTCGGCCCAATCGAGCGCTGCGTCGAATGATTCGCTCTCCGTCATGAAGTAACGGATCTGGTCTTCGCTCGCGCCGCATTCGAGCAATTCATCGCGGATAATCGTGAACACTTCCTTTTCTTCGCGACCTCGCCGGTAATGTTCGAGTTCCGCGATGCATGCAAGGTCCAGTCCGATCGACCAGGCGCTGCGAGCCAGTTCACGAATTTGTTCATCAGTCCTGTCTCCCGCCTGGGCGAAACACAGTGCCCTGCGTTTCGCGGGGACGGCCCTCGCCATCGCGAACAGGGCACGCATCGCTTGCGGATTGTGCGCGAAATCGACCAGGACCTTGAAGCCCTGGTACGAATACAAATTACTGCGGCCGGGATTGGCTTCCTGCGCCATCGTGGTAAGGCCCTGGCGAATGTCATCGAGCGACATGCCCAGTTCTTCGGTCAAGGCGGTGGCGGCGAGTGCATTCGCAACATTGTGAGTCGCAGCGCCATCGAGCGTGATCGGTATTTCACTCGCTGCACATATCGTTTGGCGGTCGCGCCCTTCAAATCTCACGAGGTCATTGTCGATCAATACGAACGCGGATCCGCCAGTTTCCAGGTGTTCGGCAATAACGCGATTTGTATCGTCGAGACTGAACCAGACGATGTTGCCGTCATAGCCACGCGATTTCTCGCAGAGGCGCCTGTCATCGGCGTTCAAAATCAGGACGCCGGATTCGCGGACCGCGTGGCTTGTCACCCATTTGATGTTCAGCAATTCTTCGAGACTTTGTGACCCGAAATCGCCGAGATGATCTTCGGCAATGTTGGTAATCACGGCTGCGTTTGCCTTATCGATGCCGAGACCCCGGCGCAACAAGCCCCCTCGGGCGGTTTCCAGAATCGCCACATCGACTTCCTCGCGCCGCAACACCATTCTCGCACCACCTGGACCCGACCAGTCGTCTTTGTCGATGATGCGATCGTTGACCGAGACCCAATCCGTGCAACTCAGCCCCACGTTTCTGCCAGCTGATTGCAAAATATGTTTGGCGATACGAACCGTGGTCGTCTTTCCATTGGTACCGGTGACGATACCCACCGGGACATCGTGAAATTCAGACCAGTCTATTGCGGACGGTTCGGGAAGTTGCCTGAATCTCCAGGTCTCCGATCCAGCCCCGTGACCAACAGTTACGTCGTCGTCATCCCAGAGGAAGGAAACGCCGTGTTCCCATGAGGCTTGCTGCAGCGCCAACAAGGAAGGATTGGCCTCTTCGGCGATCGTCTGCCTTAACAGGACAACTGTCTCGTTGAAGTCCGGCGTCTCCGCGGCGTTGAATTCAGCATCACAACATGCCCATACCCACTCATTGATTTCCGAAGCGGCGTACAGAGCATCGATCGGCGCTGAGAAGGCGATGCTGATACCGCCAACGAGTCGTACATGGCTAACAGATTCGTCATGCCAGCCCACAGCATCGAGCATCTCGTGCAATTTGGATTCGCAGAATGGAATGAGGCAATCGGCTTCTTCGGGAGTGCACGAAATATCCAGGATCGACCCGGGCCTGTCCCACAGGAGATTCGGGCCGGTCAGTCTTCTTGCGTCGAGAAACTCCATCAAAGTGCACTAGCCCGAAAGTTGTGCCAGTTGGCAATAGAGAAGCCGAGTTACCGCCTGGGAGATTTTCTGACCGAGTGGAATAGCAAGTTCTATTTCCGAGGGAAGAAAATTCCTCAGGCGGTGAAATACTAAGCGAGAGCGCGTCATACTGGTGCAACTTTCGGGATTACTCAGTCGCCTGCCTCCCTCGCGATGCGGACGCCGCGCTCGTCGCTGACGATCTCGACATCATCGTCCAGACTGAACTGATCCGATTGCGGCAAATCGATCGTGGCCTTCGGCTTCTTGGTGACGTCCTCACCCTTTGCCTCTGAATTGAAATAGATTATCTGCTTCCAGCTTCGCTTGATGTTATCGGCCAGTATCAGGACGAGATCGCCCTGCTCCGCAATCCGCAGTGCCCTGCTGGTTGACTCCTGCTCGTCGGGAACGACGTCGATGCGGTCCGAACTCACGCCATCCTCGAGTAACTGGTTTTTCAGCATGACCGCGACCTCATCGGTACCGCGACCGCGGCGGTTATCGTCGCAGCGGCAGATGAAATGATCGAAGTAGCCGGCAGCGATCTTCGCAATATTGCGTATGTCTTCGTCACGCCGATCACCGGGCGCTGCAAGTACTGCAATGCGTCGGCCCTCGATTTCGAATCGGTCGACCAGGTCGCACATGGCTTTGACCGCGGCGGGATTATGCGCGTAGTCCAGGATGACCTTGAACGGATGCTCGTCGTAAACATTCATCCGCCCCGGTGCCTGGAAGAAGGTCGAATCGAAGGTGCGCAATCCGTGCCGGATGTCTTCGAGACTCTTGCCCATGTTATAGGCCAGCGCGGCGGCAAACATCGCGTTCTGCACGTTATGCATGGCGCGGCCTTCGATGGTTGCCGGTATCAGGTGCGTCCACAACAACGGCGTATGTGCTTCATTATCATAAATTGTAATCATGTGGCCATTCATACCCTCTTCGAGCACGAAAGCCTGTCCACCGGCGCGAATATGCTGTTTGACCAGCGAGTGGCCCGGATTCATCGTCACGTAACACAGAACCTTTGCTTCCGTGTAATCGGCCATTTGCAGGCAGAGGCTATCATCCGCATTCAGCACGACGGCGTCTTTGGCAATCTCTATCGGCACGCGCTTGATCACCGCGAGCTGTTCGAGCGTCTCCACGCCCTTGAGTCCAAGGTGATCCCCATCGACATTGAGGCACGCCGATACGTTGCTTTCCTGGAATCCGAGGCCGCCGCGAAGCATGCCGCCGCGGGCGACTTCCATCACCGCCGCATCGACTGACGGATCCCGCAGAATCATCCTTGCAGAGACCGGACCGGTCATATCGCCCGGTACGCTGAGTTGCCCGTCGATATATACGCCATCGGTTGACGTGAGACCGACCGTATGCCCGCTCATCTTGAGTATGTGCCCCAGCATGCGTGCCGTCGTCGTCTTGCCGTTCGTTCCCGTGATTGCGGCGATCGGGATGCGGCTGGGCTGGTCGGGCGGAAACAACATGTCGAGAACGGGACCGGCGACATCGCGCGGCGTTCCCTCGCTTGGTGCGACGTGCATGCGAAACCCCGGCCCCGCGTTGACCTCGCAAATGCCGCCGCCGGTTTCGCGGTAAGACTTCGTAATGTCTCTTGTCAGGAAATCGACGCCGCCGATGTCGAGACCGATCGCCTTTATTGTGCGTTCCGCCATTTCGCGGTTGTCCGGGTGGATGACGTCCGTTACATCGATGGCCGTGCCGCCGGTCGACAGGTTAGCCGTCGATCGCAGATAAACGATCTCGTCTTTGTTCGGCACGGTCGCGTGGTCGTATCCCAGTTTCTTGAGCAGGCGTTCGGCCTGGTGATCGAATTCCAGGCGGGTCAGGACTTTCTCGTGTCCGACCCCGCGGCGGGGGTCCTGGTTAACGATATCGACGAGCTGTTCTATGGAATGCTCGCCGTCACCCAAGACATGGCCCGGCATTCTCTTGGCCGCGGCAACGAGTTTGCCGTTGACGACCAGGAGCCGGTGGTCGTAGCCCTCGAGATAAGCTTCGACGATGACGCTTCGGCCGTGTTCTCGCGCCTTCTCGAATGCGATTTCGACTTCGTCCGGCGTCTTCAGATTGATCGATACGCCGCGGCCATGATTACCGGCAAGCGGTTTGAGCACGACGGGAAAACCGATTCTCTCCGCCGCGCGCACTGCATCCTGTGCTCGCCGCACAAGCCGTTGATTCGGCACCGGCAGGCCGAGGTCCCGCAGGATGCGATTGGTTTCCTCCTTGTCGGACGCGAGCTCCACCGCGATATTGCTGGTGCGGCCCGTCGTCGTCGCCTGGATGCGTTGCTGGTACCTGCCGTGACCGAATTGCACCAGGCTCTGGCGGTTCAGGCGAATCCACGGGATACCGCGTTCCTCGGCGGCCTGAACGAGCGATGCCGTGCTTGGTCCGAACGCACGTGCCTGGGCGTAACGAATAAAGTCGTCGCGCACCTCGGCAAATTTCCAGTCACTCGGCGGGGCATCCGCAGGCCTTATGTCCTCCGGTAGAAGGCTGTGGATCAGGTCCAGCGACAGCCGGCTTGCTTCGCGTCCGACCTCGGCGTCCAGGTACTGAAACCACATGTTGTACAGGCCCGGCTGGCCGTCAATCGATCTCGTACGACCGTAGGTGACTTTCGAGCCGGCGACATTCTGCAGTTCGATTGCGACATGTTCCATGACATGTCCGAGCCAGGTCCCACCGTCCTCGTGCAAGCGGCGCACGAAGCCGCCAGGTTCCCCATAGGAACAACCATGCTCGTGTAGGCCAGGCATGTAATCGAGAAGAGGATCGGTAAAGGATTTGCCGAGCCGTCCCGTGGGCCATTCCTCGAGTGCTTCGAGGTCGAGCACATGCCGGATGACCGGGTAATGCGAATAGATGCTGGGGCCAACGTAAACGTTGCTTTCAACGATTTTCAACGTCTGGACTCCGTCGTTCCACTTATTCGGCTGCTTCTTCGGTCAGTGGTCCGGCTGTCGCGATCCTGGATTCGATATCGAAGCGGCCGCCGGAAATCAGTATATGCAGTTTAACGCCGATCAGGCTCACAGGATCTCCGCGTCGCGCCCGGTCCATCGATGAATAGGTCAGTTGCGTCGGGTCGATGATCGTGATGCCGCCCGTGCCGATGACTTCCAGGTCGTCGCCGGGTTTTATGAATGCGGCCGTATCCTCGTCCAGCCCCATGCCGATCGCGAACGGGTTGTAGGCGAGCGCGGTCAGCAACCGACCGAGGCGATCGCGCTCGCGAAAATGCTGGTCGATGATGAAATTGTTGGTGAGCCCCAGGCCTGGCGCCATGGTCACCATATCGGGATGCGGCGTGCTGCCCTCCACGCCACCGGCGATCATGTGTTCCGGCATGAACGCGGCACCGGCCGAGGTGCCGGCGACGTGCATGCCATCCGCGTTGCGGCGGCGAATCGCCTGAGCGACCGGCGTGCCGCCGAGGGTGGTCGACAAGCGCAGCTGGTTGCCCCCGGTCATGAAGACGCCATCGGCCTTGTCGATGTATTCGAGAGAACTGTCCGACTGACAGTCCTCCCGCGTGATCAGTTGCAGGACCTGTGCGTGCCGGATGCCGAGTTTGCGAAATAGTTTCTCGTAGTTGCGCCCGGTGTCCTCGAGCTCGGACGCTGTCGGAATGATGGCGATGCGCGCGGTCTTGCCGCCGCAGATATCGACAAACTTGTCGAGGATTTCGGGGTTATGGAATTTCTCCTCGGCGCCACCGATCGGCACCAGGTAGCCACGTTTCGAGTAATCAGGGGTAGTCGACGGTGTCATTGTTTTCGTGTCTTTAAATCCTGATCCTCAAACTGGCCGAAGACCTGCTGTTTTCCCGATCGCACGTGCCAGATGCCGGCGATCATTACGTCACTGACCTGATCATTCTCGTCGAGCACGATCAGGTCGGCGGCATCGCCGTCACGGATCCGGCCGCGGTCGTGCAAGCGTAATATATCGGACACGTTGCTCGTAAACGCCGGCAACACCTGCTCGAGCGCTGCGCCGTTCCCAAGGAGTGCCTGCAAGGTCTCGATCAGGCTCGCCGGACGCCCGATATCCATGTGCATCATCTCACCCTGGTCGTTAAAAACCGGCAGGCAGCCGCCACCATCGGAACTGACGGTCACCCGGTTGGCGGGCGCGCCCGATTCAAGGTATTTCAGCAACGCGACGTCAGCGGGCCACGCGTCCTCGTCTTCGGCGACGGGGAAAGCAGTGATGTCGACGGTACTACCCGCGCGAGCCAGTTCGATCGCCTCTTCGAACAGTGCCTTGCGCCGGTTGACGTGCGTCGGATTGAAAACGCGTGCCGGGAGCTCGCTCAGATCCAGGGCCTGGCGTACGAGATCCAGGCCACGCTCACCGTCACCGAGATGCAGATGCACGATGCCGGCCTTGCCGGAGATCATCCCCGCAACGTGGGCGTCGCTCGCTATTCTCAACAGCTCGTCCCTGGTCGGCTGGCTCGAGCGGTGATCGGAGAGCGCGAGTTCGCCTACGCCGATGACCGGATCGAGGTAGACGATGTCGTCACGGACGCTGCCGGTCAGGGTCACCGGCGGCACGTGGTAGCCGCCGGTGTGACACCACGCGCCAAGCCCTTCGTCGCGAAGGGCACGAGTCTGGGCCAGCAGGCCCCGCGTATCCCGCGTGGTGTCATCGGTGCCCAGTACGCCGACAACGCTCGTGACGCCGGCGCAGGTAAATTGCCCGAGCGGCACCGGCGGCACGCGCGAGCTGAAGCCGGACTCCCCTCCGCCACCCGTGACATGCGCGTGCCCGTCGATGAAGCCCGGGATCAGCCGCCGGCCCTCGAGATCGAACTCGGTGGCGTGCGGCGCGCCAAGCTCCCCCTTCTTATCGCTGACAGCAATGATCCTGCCGCCACCGACGAGCAGGTGACAGATACCCAGGTCCTCGGGCGCGAAGACCTGCGCATTTGACAAGAGTTTCAGCAAGTGAAAGGCCCGGGGTCAAAAAGGGGGCGCTATATTACACTAGCGATTCGCAAGCCGACACACGATCTGGCACATAAAATGAACGAATTACCGCTCGGAAAGAATACGGATTACCCGCAGGAATATGCCCCCCAGGTGCTGGCCGCCGTTGCGCGCAGCGCGGCCCGGGAGGCCATCGGTATAGGTACCGATTTGCCATTCCAGGGTATGGATATCTGGAACGCCTGGGAGCTGAGCTGGCTCGCGGAATCCGGACGACCGATCGTCGCGACCGCGGTCATCACCGTGCCCGCTGACTCGACCAATATCATCGAGTCGAAATCGCTGAAGCTCTATCTGAATTCTTTCGCGATGTCGCGCTACGCAGCGAAAGGCGAGGTCGCCGGCATCATCGCCCGAGACCTCACGGACCTGACCGAGTCGGAGGTCATCGTCGACGTCAAGCCGGCGACGGAAGTCTCTTCCTACCATATCGTCGACTTTCCTGGCGACTGCATCGATCACCTGGATGTCCAGATCAATCACGGCAGTGTTAACGCCAATTTAATTGAATCGGAAAACGGGGATTCGACCGAGCAGGTATTACATTCCCACTTGCTGCGCAGCAACTGCCCGGTAACCAATCAGCCGGACATGGGCAGTGTACTGATCCGTTACAGCGGAGCAAAAATCAACCGCGAATCGCTACTCAAATACATCGTCTCCTATCGCCAGCACAACGACTTTCACGAAGCCTGCGTCGAACGCATGTTCGTCGACATCAAAAAACGATGCAGTCCGGATAAGTTAACCGTCTATGCGCGATACAACCGTCGCGGCGGCCTCGATATAAATCCCTTTCGGTCAGATTTCGAGACATCAGTGGAAAACCTGCGCCTCTGGCGCCAGTAGGCAGAGTGATATCTGCAACGGGGTTCGGCTCAAATTCTTGAGTTTATTGGTGCGAGAGAATTTCCTTGCAAGTTTGGCGCTTGCCGATGTATTTGAGTGAGGCAACGACCCCAGAGTTTGCCTGGGGTCGTTGCGCGCCTGACTATTTGGCGGGTACGGTCTCTTCGCCCCGGTAGATTCGGTTACCGCTGCAAGTCGAGACTTCGTTGAATTCAGCATCGAACTCGGAATCGGCGTCGACAATTTTGCCCCACGTCGCGATATCCGGATAGGTGTCAACCCACATAAAACCACCGAGGTCACCGACGATAGTCGAGACGTAGGAACTTGTGATCTCGTCAGACCCGGCTGTTGAGCGCGCCCACTTGAGCCATCTGGCATTGATTTCCATAGCGTCCTCCTTGGTGCTGCCTTCTTTCAATTTGCACAAGAACACGATCGAGACCGGCTCTGCATGGGCAGCGAACGAGAGAAGCAGGAATACCGACGTTACGGTGGCTAACATGATTTTCTTCAACATGATTACGTCCTTTTCTTGTTTTGGTTGTATCCACTTCAGTATAGAAGAAGAATTTCGGTTTTCTTGCCCGCAGCGAGCATTCGCTCGAAATGATACGGAAACGGAGCTCCACCGCAGCTAGAAGAGGACGGCGCAGGCCTTAATGGCCGCTTTCGGCCAAAAGCGGACACTCAGGTCCTCTCGTTCTCGATTCTTGAGCACACGCTGTCAACCAGTGCCTCAAACTCATCGGTATATGGTGTCTTTTGTTCAGTTCGCCACCACTCTCGAAATCCCCGATTGCCCATCCAATGGCCGAGATTCTTATCGACAAGGTTCCGAAGCACCTCGTCTTCCGCCCCATCTTGCATACGCGAAAAAATATTCTGATATGCCCACATCAATTCATGCAGCATTTCATTCGCCTGAGCCTGTTCATCGGGCTCAAGTGCACAGTAGCTATCCTTCGCACGACGCCATACGGATGAACGTTGTTGCGAGCCACTCACGTGCAATCTCAGTGCAGAAAAGTCAGCTCCAGCGGTATCGTAGGCTTGCTGTCGCAATGCGCGAATCTGCTCCTTGACTTGCCGATTGCTTTGACGAATCTGAGCAGCCAGGTAGATAAGAGAAATTACAACTGCCGTTGCCCCCACAATCTCTGCGATCGTGCTGATAGCCTCCCAGTTCATTGTTTAATCGATTCTCTGTGCGTCCGGCCGAATGTCCGCTTTCGGCCACAAGCGGTCACATCTCAGGCGCTTTTTCACACCGTGGTAGCGTGTCTCCAAGTTCAACCCACGGTTGTTTCGCCGCTGTATAGATATGCATTTCGGGCTTCACCCAACTCGCATCGTCGAGAGTCCCTGCTTTCAAGAAAACGTAACCGGGATCCGCATCACACTCCAGAAAAATGCCCGATCCACATTGCGGGCAAAATCGTCTGTGTACGTCTTTTCCAGAGTCGCCCGCGACGGTATAGGTCTTCATTTCTCCCTGTACTTCGAACGAATTGGACGAAATCATTAATTCAACCGAAAACGGACTACCCGTCGTTCGTTGACAGTCGTTGCAATGGCAAAAGAATGTGAATTCCGGCGGCGTGGAACAAGAGTACTGAACACTGCCACAATGACAAGCACCTTTATATTCCTTCGACACTCTTATCTCCTCAAATCGGCCTGATACACACTGATACAGGCCCAAAATCCCAGCTGTTCGAACATTACGACCGTCCGCTTTGGGTCGTTAGCGGCCCTTTGCAGCAAGTCTAGCTGAATGTCCGCTTTCGGGGTAAAAGCGGACATTGGGATGTTTCAGATTCGGTCAGAATTCGGGTCCGCTTGCGGCCAGGAGCAGACTATCCTTCGAATGCCTCAGGATGACGTCGGCCACTGTCTCCAAGCTCATCCCAAGTCGCTTTCGAGTCAACCCATATGTGGTGGGCAACCTTCAGGTTTTCACCTCCATCGGTAATGAGTCCTGCCGGAACGAATGTTCGCCTTTTGTCATTAACGCCTGGGACTGGAGAGCCACATCTTCGACAGAACCACATCTCCCAATCTGCATCAGGTTTCTTCCATGAGGTGATGAATTCCTCTCCTCCTGTCCACTCAAATCTCTCTTTATCGACAACGAGGACCGCAATTCCATTGCTACCTGTAGCTCGTCGACAAATTGAGCAGTGACAGACTATGACTTCCGAGAGATCAGCATTGATCTTGAAGCTGATTGCCCCGCAATTGCATGCTCCGCTCGCCATCTAATTATCTTCTTCCACGAATTCTTGACCGGCTGCTTTGGCTCGTTAGCGGCCTTTTGCAGCAAGTCTAGCTGAATGTCCGCTCTCGGGGGAAAAGCGGCCGTTCCATGCTGGTCAATATCTCGAAAATAGGGTCCGTTTGCGGCCGGCAGCCAACATCCTGATGTACGTATACTGCCCTGAGAAACGCGAGCTTTGTTATGGCGTTGAGAAAATAAGGCTGCAGCAGGTCACCGCGCCTTCGGCCTTTTGCAGTTCAGACAGGTCGACGGGAATCACGCTGATACCGTGTGCTACGAGTCTGTCCAACGTGCGCGGAAAAGAGCGAGGATAAATAATGCTTTGTTCCACGAGAAGCGCGTTGGCGGCATGTGCTTCCGCCTTATCGACATCAATCAGTTCACAATCTCCGAAAGCAGACTTGCTGATCCAGTCCGGATTGATCAGGAGCGAGCCGGGCGCAATTTCCGAAACGGCGGACTTCAGATGCAGGCACTTTGTCGTTGCTACTGTCTTAACAGAATATCCGTAGTCCGCAACGATGCCACGCAACTGTTCGATACCGCTTTGATTCGATCGCGTTGAGAGCCCGGCATAAATGATCTTGCCTACGCGGAGCAAATCACCGCCATCGAGGGTCCCCGGTGCATCGATGGAGGCAAGCGTCCGATACTGTCGCAGAACGTCCCTTACACCTGCCACCTCCGGCAGTCTTGATGCGACGCCCGGCCGGCACAACACCGCGATTTCGTCCAATACCATCGCGGTATCCTCGATAAACACGGAATCCGGCAGGCCCGGTTCCGTCGGCACGATGACAATCTCGCAACCGAGCGAAGACAATACCGACTGATAGTGCTGATGTTGTTGCAATGCGAGATCAGTATCGATCCGCACCCTGGGCGAATAGGTCAATGCGCAGCTGCCTATGGTGGAATCTACCTCGCGTGTAACGGCAGTTAGCGTCATTCGAATTTCTCAGCTTGTTCGACAGAATCCAGTTTCCGGGGGCAATGTGCGCAATCGCTATGCGTTCGTTCTGGGTGGTTAGCGGCCCGTTTGGCCAACATCAGTCCAAGACCTATTTTACGCGGAAAGGCGAATATTGATCTCGATTCAATTTGATATCGTCTGTCAGATCAATCGTCGGCTATTACTACTCGTCCGCCAGATCATCCGGACTCAGCTCATGGCCCCAGTCCCGCTTTGCCGCCATGTATTCCTTATTCGTATCGCTAACGCCGCAGACGTGTTTGACGCGCGTGATATCGGATACACCGAGGGCTTTGAGGTCGTCTACTTTTTTCGGATTATTGGTCAACAGGCGAAACGGTTTGTCGCCGAGAAAATATTTTATTAAAGACGCAGCATCGCTGAAGTCGCGCGAATCGTCGGGCAAGCCGAGCGAACGGTTTGCCTGGTAAGTGTTTTCACCTCCATCCTGCAGCAGATAAGTGGCGGCCTTGGCCCACAGGCCGATCCCTCTTCCCTCGTGACCCGACATGTAGACGATCATGCCGCCCACCGGGTCGTCGGCAATGCGTTCGAGTGCCGCGATGAACTGCGGCCCGCATTCACAGCGTTCCGAGCCGAATACATCACCCGTCAGGCAACTGGAGTGAATGCGCACCAGCGGGTTTTCCCATTGCTGCGGGTCACCGAGGATCAGGACACTGTTGATCGCCATCGCCTCGGCCATGAGCGCAAACGATCTTTGCCCGCCACGCTCGCGGAGCTCGTCGGCCAGTTCCTGCGTCTTGCTGAGTTCGGTGTGGCGCACGCTCGCGTACCAGGTGGTCTGGTAGCGGCGGCCACGGCGTTCAAGTGGCAGGGGAATCGGGCCGAGGATGCTGAGGGCCCTGGCACCGGGCTCCGGGGCATGATTCGGGTCCGTCGTGTTGCCGTCCGCATCAATGCGGATGAGCTTGCCCTGAGCGATCAGACGCTCACGGACCGTTGGATCGATATAGCTGAACATGGCGAGAGACTACCATCCTTCCGTGCCCTATCGCGGCCAGAGGCGCTCCTATGAGGCAATTCCCACGAGCCTGCTTCTGCACGAGCGGCTCGCAACACGGTGCCAACAAAGCCCTTGCTGACCCATGAGTCATCAAGGTATAGTTACTGACTCACAGGTCAGTAACGGATATTTCAGTGGCAGAACCGCGTTTTCAACGTCGCAAGGAGGACCGTCCTGCAGAGATCACGCAAGCGGCGCTGGAGGCCTTTGCCGAGAAAGGCTATGCGGCGACCAAAGTCGACGATGTGGCAAAGCGCGCCGGCGTCAGCAAGGGGCTTCTGTATCTCTACTTCAAGACCAAGGAAGACCTGTTCAAGGCCGTCATCCGCAGCATCGTTTCCCCGCGCATCGATGCACTCATCAACAACATCGAAGAGACGGATCTGTCGGCGGAAGAATTCCTGCGCGGACCGTTCCTGACCTTTGCCAAATCGATTCCCAAATCGCCGGTGAGGATACTCATTCGCCTGATGATCGCCGAGGGCCCGAAACATCCGGACCTCGTCAAATGGTATTGGGACAACGTCGTCTCGCGAGCGACCAAGGCGCTGCGCTCACTGTTCGACAAGGGTGTCGAGAACGGCGAATTTCGAGAATCGGCGCTGAACGAATTCCCCCATTTGCTGGTCACACCCGTTTTCTTCTCCACCATCTTTACGATCGTGTTCAAGCAGCAGATGACTCTCGATACCGATCGCTTCATTGAAGCGCACGTGGACATGGTGCTCGGTTCCATCAAGGCAGAAGCGGAATGAAGAATTCGCGCACGGTTTCCTTCTTGCTTGCAATGATCCTGCTCGCTGCCTGCGATTCGGACAATGCGAATCAACGTATCGTCGGGCAGCTCGAATCGGACCGCATCGAGATCACCGCCGAGGTAACCGAACCGATCATCGAACGGACCGTTATCGAAGGGCAGACCGTCAAAGCGGGCGAGCTGTTGATCAGGCAGGACACGTCGCGCATCGAATCCCGCATCGCCGAGGCCAGAGCCGCCGAACTCCAGGCGCGCGCCAGGCTCGACGAACTGATTCGTGGCCCGCGCAGGGAACTGATTGTTGCAGCCCAGGCGGAAGTCCGCGGAGCGAAGGATGAACTCGAGTTTCGCGAGACGGATCTCGCGCGTGCACAAGAGCTATTCGAGCGAAATCTTGCCTCACACGAGCTTCGCGACCGTGCCAAGGCGGCCCGAGACAACGCCAAAGCGCAACTCGAAAGTCGCCAAGCAAAGCTGGAGGAGCTGCTTACCGGCACCACGCCCGAGGAATTACGGCAGGCGGAAGAAGCGGTCAGCCAGGCGGATGCACGGCTCGTATCCCTGGGCATTGACCTCGAGCGACACACATCAGTCGCACCAGTCGATAGTGTTGTCGACTCGCTGTTGTTCGAGGTGGGTGAAAGGCCGAAGGTCGGTCAGCCGATGGCGATCCTGTTGTCGGGAGCACAACCCTATGCACGCGTTTTCGTGCCCGAGTCACTCCGCGTGCATGTGACGCCTGGCACGCGGGCGAGGGTTTTTGTCGACGGTCTCGAGGAGCCGCTCGACGGCAGGGTCCGCTGGGTGGCGAGCGAGGCGGCGTTCACTCCCTACTTCGCACTGACCGAGCATGATCGCGGCCGCCTCAGTTTCGCGGCGAAAGTGGACATATTAAGTGTGCAAACGAGGCTGCCGGACGGCGTGCCGCTCGAAGTCGAGCTGCTAATTGACGGCGACATGCAATGAAAGGCGAAGCAGAAACCGTCATAAAGGCGCGCGGCTTGACGAAACAATTCGGCAGCCTGACCGCTGTCGATCACCTGGACCTGGATGTGCCGCGCTCGATCATCTACGGCTTCCTCGGTCCGAATGGCTCCGGCAAGACAACGTCGATACGCATGCTGTGCGGGCTATTGACGCCGACGGACGGTGGCGCGACCGTGCTCGGCCTGGACGTGCCAAAACACGCAAGAACGCTCAAACCGCAGATCGGATACATGACGCAGAAGTTTTCACTCTATGCCGATCTGACGGTCCGCGAAAACCTGGAATTTATCGCCGACATCTATTCCTACGCCCGCTCAGACCGCGAGCAGAGAATCGAGGAGCTGATCGAAAACTACGATCTGACGCAGCAGCGCAAGCAGTTTGCCGGGACGATGAGCGGCGGCGAGAGACAAAGACTCGCACTCGCCTGCGCCGTCTTGAACAAACCGCGGCTTCTGTTCCTCGACGAACCGACCAGCGCCGTCGATCCCAAGAGCCGAAGGGACTTCTGGGCAAAGCTGTTCGCACTCGCGGATGCCGGAACGACGATCCTGGTCTCGACGCATTACATGGACGAAGCGGAGCGCTGTCACCGCCTGGCCATTCTCGATCATGGCCGCAAGGTCGCGGATGGCTCACCCGCCGCTTTGCAAGCGGCCACCGGCATGTCGGTCGTCGAGGTGCTGGCACGAGACACCCGGGCGGCACAGATCGAGCTTCGCAAACTTCCGGAAATAGCGAGCGTCACGCAGCTCGGTATAAGGCTGCGCGTCCTGGTCCCCGCTTCGATCAGCGATCCTCTCGAGCGCGTCAATCGTCTATTGGCCTCGCAGGACATCGAAGCAACGAGCGAACTCGTATCCGCATCGCTCGAGGACGTGTTCGTCGCCGCCACCCTCGATGGGCGCGACGTGGATGAAGCCGCGTGAAAAGCGCTTCCCGACTGCTTGCCGTCATGCGCAAGGAGCTTTTGCAGCTCAAAAGAGACCGGCTTACCTTCGCTATGATCGTTGGCATTCCCGTGATGCAGATGCTGCTTTTCGGTTATGCGATCAACACCGACGTCAGGAACCTGGTGTCGGCCGTTGCCAACCAGTCGAACAGCCATTTGTCCCGCCAGTTCATCGCCGATCTCGAGCAGACCCAGGTTCTCGATCTGCGCTACGTGGCGGGCACGCCACAGGAATTGGAAGCGCTGCTGCGCGCGGGTCGGATCTCCATCGGGATACACATCCCGCCGGACTTCGACAGGCGCGTCATCGACGACCGGCGGGTTGCCGCGCAGCTAATGGTCGACGCTGTCGATCCGACCGTGCTGGGGGTCGCCAACCAGCTCAGGCATATGCCACTCAGATTTGACTCGACCATGCTGCCACCGGAGCGTGCCGCCGCATTCGAGGTGCGACCGTTCTTCAACCCCGAACGTCGCTCCGCCGTCTTTGTCATTCCCGGCCTGATCGGCATCATCCTGACCTTGACCATGATGTTGTTTACCGCCGTTGCCGTCGTTCGGGAACGCGAACACGGTAACCTCGAATTGCTGATCAACACGCCCGTTAGCACCACCGAGCTGATGATCGGCAAGATCGTGCCCTATATCCTGATTGGCATCGTGCAGCTCGCACTGGTCATCGCCGTCGGCCGGTATCTTTTCAAAGTGCCGATCCACGGCAGCATTTTGGACCTGTACCTGGGAGCCTCTGTGTTCGTTGCCGCGAATCTGGCGCTCGGACTGTTTGTGTCGACAGTCGTCAAAACGCAGTTCCAGGCGATCCAGGCCACCATTTTCTTTCTGCTGCCTTCAATACTCTTGAGTGGTTTCGTATTTCCTTTTGACGGCATGCCGAGACTCGTGCAATACATCGGCGAGGTGTTGCCAACGACACACTTCATTCGCCTGACGCGCGGCATCATGTTGCGGGATGCGCCCCTGGGCGACATGTCGCAGGAACTGCTGGCCCTGGCGGTATTCGCATTACTGGCAATGGTGGCGGCAACGATCCGCTTTTCGAAACGGCTGGACTGATTGTGCAGATGCATTCCTCATCCCCTGTTATCATACGGTCCTGCCCGGCTGGTCCGGGTGGCACTACAGGAAATCTTTCACACGTGGTAAACAGGGCCCTGACAGAACAGTTGCTGCAACCTGATATATGAATAAAGAATCCAATCGCAAGCCGACCGTGTACATCGTGGATGATGACCAGGCGATTCGTCACGCCATGGAGCTCCTGATGCGCTCAGTTGGCCTCGACTACGAAATTTTTCATTCGGGGGATGATTTCCTCGCCAGTCATAGCAACGACAGGGCGGGTTGCCTGGTCCTCGATATCCGCATGCCGGGCCTGGGCGGGCTCGAATTGCAGGAAAAGCTGAACCAGATGGGCAGCACGCTGCCAATCATATTCATCACGGGTCACGGTGACGTACCGATGGCCGTGGAAGCCATGCAAAAAGGCGCGGTCGACTTCATTCAAAAGCCGTTCCGCGATCAGGAATTACTTGATCAGATTTCCGAAGCCCTCAAGACAGACCAGGAACGGCGCTCTGTACGCAGTCAAATTGCGCAGGTGTCGGGGCGTCTCGACAAACTAACCAAGCGTGAACGCGAGGTGATGGACCTGGTCGTTACCGGGAAACCCAACAAGGTCATCGCCTATGAACTGGGTGTCAGCCAGCGAACGGTCGAGATTCATCGCGCCCGGGTCATGGAAAAAATGGAGGCACGGTCGCTGGCCGACCTGGTGCGCATGCACCTCGCAATCTGACGGGACAGGGCACTAACGTCGCGCGCGGATTTGTTCCTCGATTGTTGCGCAATCGATGCACTCGGTGGCGTACGGGTAAGCCTCAATCCGCTTGCTGTCTATATCCAGGCCACAACTCGAACAAAGGCCGTACTGCCCGGAATCCATACGACGCAATGCCAGGGAGATCTTCTTCAGTTCCTGGCGCGCTTCGTTGCCCAGCGCATCGACAACCTCGCTGTCCTCCAGCTGCTGTGCCCGCTCCTTGGAATCGGACTCCAGGCGGCGGCGCAGATTTGCAGTAATCTTTTCCAGCCGGACATTGAGTTCCGATCTCTTCTTTTCCAGGCGCTCGCGCAGTCCGTCGGGCCAGTTTTGATCCATTGTCAGGTGCCTCCTTACTCATGAGCGGCTGACAACGCGCGCAGAATCACCGCACCGAGCATCGGCCATCCTTTATTTAATAGCAGTCCAGAACGCACAAATATCAGTAAATGCACTTATTTGTCGCGACTCCTGAACCTGCTGTGCACCCGAATTAGCGCCCGAAATCGAGGGAATTTGCTAGGCCCACACAGTTCATAGGTAAATTCCGAGACAGGCTAAGCAACACGCCTTATTGGCCGCATCCGGCCTTGGGACTAGGCTCAAATTGTCATATTGAACGTGATGTCCCCCGATTCGAGCAGGCAGGATAATGCAGAATATTAGTCAGATATTGTGTGTCATCGATCCGACGTCTTCCGCACAACCCGCCATGCAACGTGCCGTATGGCTTGCTGAAAGGACGGGAGCGGAACTCGAGCTATTCATTTGTTATTACAACGAATATCTGAGCGGCGAACGCCTTTTTGATTCGCCGTCCCTGGAAAAAGCACGCAAAGAGATCATCGACGATCACGACCGCCGCCTGGAGGCGTTTGCGGAACCGCTGCGCAGTTCAGGATTGGTAGTAAAGACGACCGCCTTGTGGGATCACCCTCTTCACGAAGGCATCGTCCGGCATGCGGCAGCCACAGGTGCCGACGTCGTATTCAAGGATACACACCATCATTCGGCAATTTCACGCGCATTACTTACGAACACCGACTGGAACCTGATACGGTCGTGCGCTTCTCCACTCTGGCTCGTGAAGCCGCGGGACCTGCCGGAGAAGCCGATCATTGTCGCCGCTGTCGATCCGATGCATGAACATGACAAGCCCGCGGAGCTGGATGACGACATCCTGGATATCAGCGTCACACTGGCCGGCGCCACTGGCGCGGAGGTACGCGCGTTTCACTCCTACGATCCCCGAATGGCAATTGCCACTGCGAACGCGAACGCCTACATTCCCGTATCGTTTCCGTTCGAAGAACTCGAAGAACAAATCATTTCCGATCACAAAAAGAAATTCCGCAAGATTGCAAAGAAACACGATATCAATCCAGAAAAATTGCACCTGGTCGCCGGGTTGACTCATGAAGAACTGCCGGAATTTTGCAGTGATTTTGACGCTACCGTCGTCGTTATGGGAGCCGTGTCCCGTAATCGCTGGAAGCGTCTTTTCATCGGCGCCACGGCGGAACGAACGCTCGAACACTTGCCTTGCGATCTGTTGATCATCAAGCCGAACTGGTTCCGCATACCGAAAGAGATTTCAGAGGAACGCGCCGCCTAAAAGAGGATTACAAATGCAAGATATCTCGAAGATTTTGTGTGTTATCGACCTGGACGCCGACGAACAATATGGATTGAAGCGTGGCGCCTGGCTCGCCAAGCACATGGATGCAGAACTCGAGCTGTTGCTTTGTTATTACAACGAATATCTCACCGAGGGACGCCTGGGCAGTTATCCATCACTCGAGAATGCGCAGGAGGATATCCTGAAGGGACTTAAACGACGTCTCGAGGACCTGGCCGAACCGCTCCGCGAATCCGGCCTCGTAGTGAATACGACTTCGACCTGGGATCACCCATTGTACGAAGGCATCGTTCGTCATGTCATCGCATGCGATGCCGATATTGTTTTCAAGGACACGCACCATCATTCGGCGCTCAGGCGCGCGCTGCTGACAAACACCGACTGGAACTTGATCCGGACCTGCCCGGTCCCGTTGTGGCTCGTGAAGCCCCAGGACATATCGGAGAAGCCGATTATCATCGCCGCGATCGATCCGCTGCATGAACACGATAAACCGGCGGCTCTGGACGACGAAATCCTGGTGACCAGCAAGGCGCTGGCCGAAGCGACGAATGCCGAAGTTCGTGCATTCCACTCCTACGACCCACGCATCGCCGTCGCAACCGCAACAGCAAATGCATACATACCGGTATCGTTGCCTTTCGACGAAATCGAGAAACAGATGCACGAGCAGCACGAGAAACGCTTCAACGAAGTCATAAGCTTTCACGGCATCGATCCCAAGAAATCAATTCTCACTGCTGGCGTGACGCACGAGGAATTGCCGGAGTTCTCCGAAAGTATCGGCGCCGATGTCGTGGTAATGGGGGCAGTCTCCAGAAATCGCTGGAAACGCCTGTTCATCGGCGCCACGGCGGAACGAACGCTTGAGCACCTGCCGTGCGACCTTTTGATCGTAAAACCGGACTGGTTCCAGACACCGGCCGAAATCGCTGGCGAGAAAGCCGCCTGAGTCGCGTTAAATCCGGGGCAGCTCCGCCGTGCCGCAGGGTGCGTCTCCCTTGTCGCTCGCCGTTATATAAGAGAACTGCGTCGTATGATCACCGATTGTCCGGCCGAGCGGACGAAACACGGCTGCTGTTTTACCAGGCGAACAAAAAATCGATTGCAAGAGGTCTATCTTATGCTCACAAGAATCAATATGACCAGATCCGGATTAATCGTCTTGGTGGCGGCATTACTCGCATCGCTGCCGATCCATGCGGACACGATCGCGGTAATCGGCACCGGTGCGGTTGCCGGCGCGCTGGGTCCGGAATTCGCGGCACAAGGTCATACGATCGTCTACGGTTCACGCAATCCAGCACGTGACCACGTTCGCGTGCTGGTCGAACGCACCGGCGGCGAAGCATCGGCAACTACGCCCGCGGAATCCGTGGTCGGCGCCGATATTGTCGTCATGGCCGTGCCGGGGGCTGTCGTCGAGGCGGTAACCGGCGGCCTCGGCGATCTGTCGGGGAAGATCATCATCGATCCGACAAACGCGATCGATCGTCATGCAGATGGGCACCTGACATTGTCCTATGACACGTCGGCCGCAGAAATAATACAAGGCGCCGCGCCGGGTGCACATGTCGTCAAGGCATTCAACACGCTGAACTGGCGACAGATGGTCGATCCCGATTCCTCCGGCGGCCCGATCAGCATTCCACTGGTCGGCGACGACGCCGCAGCAAAAGCAAAGGTTGCCAAACTCGTCGAAGGCATGGGACTGGAAGCCATCGACGTCGGTCCATTGAGTTACGCGCGTCACGTCGAGGGCATGTTGCTGATCTGGATCCACAATCGCTATGGCGCAGGCGAGGGTCCGGCATTCGACTATCACCTGCGCAAGCAACCGTAAGCGAGCCTCGCGAGGCAAAAATAAACCGGCAATTCGATCGAGGGAACTGCCGGTTTACTTTATTTAACCAATAAAAACCGCTACTTATAAAACTCTCCTGGGCTTAATAATTCCCCGTAAACATTATCCAGAACTTGTTGGTATCGGTTTGATGCTGATCTGCGTCGTACAACGCCGCCTTGAACAGGATGCCATATCGTTCACTGATACTGGTTCCCGCTGACAGGTCGAGTTCCGTGCCCCAGTCGCTGTTCGATGCTTCGGCCGAGAAATCATGATAGACACCGGTCAGGTTCCATCGTCCGACTTTGTATTTGACCGTTACGAACAGGTCCTCGATACCTTCGTCAGGTGTGATGAGGAATTTGTCGGCCCAGCCCTGGTGTGCGTGCAGCGTTGCCAGTGGCGTCTGCAAAGCCGCGCCATTGTTTGGGTCGCCTCCCAGTGAATCGTACGCGACACCGACCGACAGTCCGTTCTCCATGGTCCAGGTAGCACCTGCATGCCAGTACTCGGCGTCGTAACTGGCCGGGTTATTTGCCGCATCCGACTGTGTCGCTAGCTCACCCACGAGATCCAGCTTGCCGCCAGCGAACTCGGCTTTGCCCGTTACCCGCGCACCGAAAGTCGTCGAGGACAACGCCGGTGCGTCCTTGTTGTCTATCGCCCAGAGGTATGGGACTACGGTCCAGTCATCGGATAGTTTTACCTGGACACGCAGCAAGTGCGTATCGTTGTCGTGCCGTCCTGCTGACACGTCGTTACCGAAGATCCGCCGTACGGTCGTGACATAGCGATACAGCACCTCGGTGTTCTCCCAACCGCTGTAATTGATTCCGGCCGCATCATAAGTCTGGATGTTCTGCCGCCAGCCGACGTCGCCGACCCAGCGGTGATTGTCGAGCACGATCCTTTCCCTGCCGGCGCGCACCTTCGTCTGCGCGTTTGGCGCGTACTCGAAGAAAAGCTGGTTCAGGTCAGGACCCTTGGGATCCGCAACCACCGGATATCGATCGCGCTCCGGGCTGCTGCCACCAAGGCTGTTGAAGTCATTGAACAGCAACTCGGTTATGTAGTCGAACTCGATGAAACCGTACCAGTTCTGCCAGGTACCGGTCTTGTAGTTGAGCCGCAGGCGAACCGTCGACGCATTGGCATTATCGGAGAAGCCATCCTGGTCGACGAATTCGTAGCGGTACCTGATGGCGATGTGAGCCTCGCCGGATGTGACGGCGCCGGCGAGGCTCTTGTCTTCACTCTCCTGTGCAGCGCCCGTGCTCGCCAGCAGCACGAGCGCGACACCGAGACCCAAACCCGTTAACAATTTATTGTGAGTCATCGTATTGCTTCCCTGTTTTGTTCACTTGCTCCTAGTAGACGTCGTTCAAGGTGTTGTAGACGTTGAACTTGCCCGTCGGCGTAACGATCTCGGGTCCCTTGATGACGTGTTTCAGGGTCCGCGTCTTGTCGTCGATGACGACAACCGCCGATTCCTCTTCCTGGCCGCTCCACACGGAAACCCACAGTTCGTCGCCCGCCATGTTGTACTCCGGCTGCACGACGCGTTTCGGTCCCGGCCCGAGATCGGCCCATTCCGCGACCGGCAGTTTCACAAAGCCTGCTTCGAGGTCGTTGATGTCGAAGACCGCGAGGCTCTGGCTGACGGACTCGTCGGGATTCAACGGCGCATCCACCCACAGATTGGTGGAATGCGGATGCGACTTGACGAACAGCGATCCACCGCCCATGCCTTGCAGCACGCGTACCACCTTCCACGCATGATCCTTGTTGTTTTGCGGATCGGTGCCAATAAAGGTGATGTCTGCGTTACCCAGTGCGCTGGTGACCCAGACCGGCCCGTATTCGGGATCCTGGATATTCGCGCCGCGTCCCGGGTGCGGGATCTTCTCCGCATCGATGAGCGCTTCCAGCTCACGATCATGAGAATCGACAACGGCGATCTTGTCCGACTGGTTCGCAGCCGTCAGGAAGTAGCGCTTGGACCTGTCCCAGCCGCCATCGTGGAGGAACTTCGCGGCCTCGATGTCGGTTACGCTCAGGTTCTCCACGTCTTCGTAGTTCACCAGCAGGATGTGCCCGGTCTCCTTCACGTTGATGATGAATTCCGGGTGTTCGTGCGAGGCGACGATTGCTGCCACGCGCGGTTCCGGATGGTATTCCTGGGTATCCACGGTCATGCCGCGTGTCGAGACGATCTTCAGCGGTTCGAGATCGTCGCCGTCCATGATGACGTACTGCGGTGGCCAGTAGGAGCCGGCCACGGCGTACTTGTCGGGGAAATCCTTGTGCTTCGACGTCTCGACCGAGCGCGCCTCGAGTCCGACCTTGATCTGGGCGACCGTTACCGGCGGATCCATATACAGGTCGATCATGTTGATCAGCGCGTCGCGGCCGATCGTGAAGACGTAACGTCCCGATGCCGACACGCGGGAAATGTGCACCGCGTAACCGGTTTCGATGATGCTGACGACATCCTTGGTATCGCCGTCGATGATCGCCACCTGCCCGGAGTCGCGCAGCGTCAGCGAGAAGAAGTTGTCGATGTTGCGATCGTGTTGCGGTTCGCTCGGCCGATCTTCCGGCGCAATCAGCACCTTCCACGATTCGCGCATCTGCGGCATGCCGAATTCCGGCGGCGCCGGCGGTTCCTGTTGCAGGAAACGCGCCATGATGTCGATCTGCTCCGGCGTCAGCTCGCCCGAGGTACCCCAGTTCGGCATGCCTGCCGGCGAACCGTAGTTGATCAGCGCTTTCAGGTAGTCCGTACCCTTCTGGAGTGTGATATCCGGCGTCAGGGGCTTGCCGGTCGCGCCCTTGCGCAGCACGCCGTGACAGCCGGCGCAGCGCTCGAAGTAAAGCTGTGTTGCCACCTCATACTCGGGTTCGCTCAGGACGGGGCCGCCTGCGCCCATCAATGGACGCGTTTCTTCGGGCGCGATCGGCGATGGTGCACCGCGGTAACGCAACTCGCCTTCGGTAGCACCGGTATGTCGTTCGCCGGCCACCATTTCACCGGCTTCGCCCAGTTCCGCACGCAGTGCAGCGACCTCTTCGACCGAAACCGCGGCGCCGCTGTTGCCCCATGACCCAAATACATAGGTCAGTACGGCGGCGAGGTCCTCATCACTGAGATAACCCATGCTCGGCATTACGCCGTTGTAGTCGACGCCGTTGACGGTGATCGGACCGGAGAGACCGAACAGGGCGGCTTGCATGACCTGCCGCCGTTCGCCCAGCAGATAATCCGAGGCGGCAAGCGGCGGGAATGCACCCGCGAGCCCCTGCCCGTTCGGCTGGTGACAGGCGGCGCAGTTCGCGAGATATACGGTCTCGCCCCTCGCCATGATGTCTACCATCGCACCGGCAGCGACTTCGGCGTCGTGTACCGCAGTATCTGCCCCTGTTTGCCCGGACTGGTCGCCGGCCGGCCCGCAGGCCTGCAGTGCCAGTGCGCCCAGTACGAGAAGGAATATTCGACTATAGCTTGCGATTTTCATGACTCGCGCTCCTGCGATTCTTAATTGCCCAGTTGATTCAATGCCAATTGACGTTCACGCTGACTGAAACATTTCTGCCTGGCTGTGCCAGGAAGGGAATAACGGGATCGGCTGGACCCAAGCCACGAATGTCCGACCAGTTCCAGTAAACGCGATCCGTCAGGTTCAAGAGCCCGGCGCGGATTGTGGTCCTGTCGCCGAGCTGCTGTGTGTAGTAGAGATCGAATACGGCGTGCCCGGCCGGCTTGAACAGTTCGCCGCCAGATTCGTCGCGATCGTCCCAGGCTTCGGTGAAGGTTGACTGCAGCCGCAAGGATCGATGCGCTTGCGGCGCGTACCAGCTCACTCCGACCACTGCCTGTCCCGGACCGACCGAATTCAGGGGTTGACCGTTCTCGCGGTTCTCCCCGCGGGCGAGGTAAAGGGATCCGTCAAAGCGGAATTCGCCGACTGAACTCTGCAGATTGATATGCCCGCCGGCTTCGACGCCTTCGATAACGGTCTTGCTCAGGTTTTGTGATTGAAACAGCAGGCGGCCGCTGACCGGATCGATGCCGAGACGGACTTTTGTTTCAATAAAATCGGTATAGCGCGTGCGGAACACCGACAATCGCGCTGCTTTGTCGGCGCCATGCCAGCGCAACCCCACATCAAATCCGTCCGAGCTTTCCGACCTCAGGTCCGGATTGGGAATCGCGCGGAAATTGAATACCGGAATTTCAAGACCGATGTTTGCGTCTTCGTAGGGTGGCGCCCGAAATCCGTGTGTATATTGCAAATAAATATCGGTTTCAGGGGTGAGCCGGTAAATCAGTCCCAACTTCGGGGAAATATCCGACTCGGTGATCGATACGATTTCCGTGAATGGGAAATCCTCGGCGTACATCGGATCGCTCGACGGCGACAGGTCGTATCGGTCTGCTCTGATCGCAGCAATGATCGACCAGTCACCACGCGAATACGCGTCCTCGATATACGCACCCCATTCGGTGGATTCGCTGATCGGGAAATCACGTAAGGGAAATACCTCACCCAGAATTACGTTGGTCGAAGTCCCGTCATTCATGTTGGTCGAGAGGCCATCGCGATACTCGGTGGTTTCTCGCCCACGATATTCCAGGCCGAAGCCAAACTGGTGAGAACTTTTATCGCGATTGACGGTTTTTTGCAGATTCAGTTCCAGGCCCTGAATCTCCTGGTCGAAATTGAAAAACCGATCGATTGAGACCGGTGTGCGTGCAAGTCCCCTTTCATCCAGCGTTTGTTGCGAGACTTCCGCGGTTTCATAATAGCCGCGCAGGACGCCGGCATCGATCCAAGCGCCCGGCGAGCCGAACTCGTATTCGAGATTAATGAGGTCCATCGTGTACGAGTCGTCGCCTTCCAATGCGGTAGTCGAACGAAATCGACCGACTCCGAGTCTGGAGTTAATGTCTGACAAGACATCGGCGTTCTGATGAATCAGGCCGAGCCGCCACGTGCTGCCGGCGGCATCTTCGGCTACAAGTTTGACGAGTGCCGACGTTCGATCGTAGGACCGCGAATCAAGGTTTTCCTCGACGGCGGCAGAGTCGAGTTCGTGGCCACTTCGCAGGCTGCCGCCGAGCAACAGGCCCAGCGAGGAATCGCCGATCGCGAAAAGACCGGTACCATGCGAACTTTCGTCTGCGCCTCGCCAGTGAATTGTGACGTCGCCGCCGTTCGTGCCGTGGCGTGCGAGGTCGGCGGGGTCCGGTGTGCGCACGGCGACCACACCGCCGATGGCCGAGCTGCCGTACAGGGCCGAGGCCGGCCCGTGCAGCACCTCGACTCGTTGCACGAGGCCGGCGTTGATAAAGTCGCGGGTGGCATTCGAGAAATTGCCGATGTCGAACTGGTCGCTCAGCGGCACACCATCGATCAGCATGGCGACCCTGTTGCCGCCGATGCCACGTATGTTGATGCCTTCGGTACCGAAGCGGGAGCCCGATGCCTCATAATCGATGCCGGGCGCGTAACGAAAGATGTCTGCCACCGTCGTGGCGAGGTCGGCGCTCAGGTCTTCGCGCGACAGCACCGTCACGTTGGCGGCGATGTCGCGCACGGAGCGCTTCGACTTGTGTGCCACGACAACGATCTCTTCGAGCGGCGGTTCGCCGCCGCTAGCTGCAGGATCGGGCTGCTGCGCCGCCGCAATCCTGCCACCAAGCAGTATGAGCAAGACCGACAATGGCAGCGCCAGCGCTAGCCTGGCGAAAATATTGGCATTCAGCATGGGCAATAGGGTCAAGTGGAACAGTCAATTCCCAGTGGCCACATTGCCATCTGCGCTCCGGTAAACCATACGTAACAATCCTTACTATTTGCCGGGTTGCGCGTACCGGGCCGGTCTTTCACAATGCCTGCAATCCTTCCCGGTCCCGCAGCGGCCATCCGCCAATGTATGAAGCAGCGAAACTGATCCACATCAGTACGGCCATCCTGACGATCCTGGGATTCATGCTGCGCGGATACTGGATGATGACGGGCTCGCCGAAGCTCACGCTGAGGATCACGAAGATCGCGCCGCATGTCATCGACACGCTACTGCTCGCCTCGGGGATCGCGTTGATCCTGCTCCTGCATTTGCCGGTACTCAGCCAGAACTGGCTGCTGATGAAGTTGGTCGCACTCCTTGTCTATATCGTGCTCGGCGCGATCGCGCTCGGCAGGGGAAAGACGATGCACGGCCGGACCACGGCATTCGTTTTCAGCCTGGCGGTATTCGCCTATATCGTCGGCGTTGCTTTGAGCAAGTCGACCGCCAGCTGGATCGCTTATCTGTGAGGCTAGTCTGGCGGGACGATTCCGGTGGCTACCGCCTCTTTGGCGATCAAAAGCAGGTGATCCGTATTCACGGGTTTGTTCATGATCGCGCAATTTTCGGTGGTCCGCGCTTCCTTGACCATTTTGGACGTATCCCCGCTGACGATGAAAGCGGGAATGATTCGATCGAATCGCCGGCGAATCTCGGCGACTGCCTCGACACCCGTCGATCCATCCAGCAAATAGAAATCCGAGATAATCAGCTCGGGAGGAGAATCCAGGTGGTCGACGACGGCTCGCGCCTCGGTCGCAGATGAGGCGGTCGCCACGTGGAACCCTTCCGCTTCGAGCAACAATCCCCAGGCATTGGCCACCTGCACATCGTCCTCGATCAGGATGACCAGGCCGGATACCGGCGTCTCTGCTCTGTCGGCACGTTTCTTTCTTACCTTTCTGCTCGCTTTCGCCGCCTCTGTCACGATCGGCATGGAGACAGTAAATTTGGATCCCTTGGCAGGAATCGACTCCACCGAAATCTCGTGGTCGAGCAGGTCGGCCATTCGTTTCACGATTGCCAGACCGAGCCCGAATCCTTCCGTGTCACGGCCTGGTGTTTTGACCTGGTGAAAAGCCTGGAAGATCATATCGAGCTGGTCCGGTTCGATGCCGATACCGGTGTCGCTGATGCCAATCCTGAGGTAACCATTCTCTTCCCGGCAGGTCAGCGAAACGCTGCCGCTGTCCGTGTACTGAATCGCGTTTGACACGAGGTTCTGAATGATCTCACCCAACATGTTGGGATCGCTGTGCACGATCGCGTCACATTTGCAGGATTTGAATTTGAGTTCCTTTTGCATTGCCTGTCGCGACAGCTCCGCCGACAGGCGATCGACCAGTCGCTGAATCGGAAAGTCCTCGATTTCCGGCTGCACGGCTCCGGCATCCAGGCGGCTGATGTCGAGCAGGGAGTTAAGCAGGTTCGTCATCGCATCGAGCGAATGCTGCTGGCTGTCCACCATCTCCACGATCAGCTCATCTTTCGCGGTGCGCCTCAGCGCGCCGTTGAGCAGGCTCAGGGCCTGCACCGGTTGTCGTAAATCGTGACTCGCCGCGGCCAGGAACGCGGAATTTGCCTTGTTCGCCCGTTCGGCCTCGGCGCGCGCTGCAATCAGGTCCCGCTCCAGTTTCTTGCGCGCCGATACATCACGGATTACGCTGGAAACGAAGGAGCCGGTTGCCGAGGTTACCGGGCTCAAGCTGATCTCGACCGGAAATGTCGTCCCGTCCTTGCGCCTTGCCGAAAGGTCCATGCCAATACCCATCGGCCGCAGGTGGGGGTCTCGGGAATAAGCCGCCCGGTGACTGATATGTTTGTGGTGCAGCTCAGCGGGTAGCAACATCTCGACTTCCTTGCCGAGCATTTCCTCCCGGGTATAGCCGAACATCTGCTCCGCCTGCGCGTTCACGACCGATATCTTTCCATAGTGATCGATGATCACCATCGCGTCCGGCGCTGATTCGAGTACGTTACGGAAATAGGCTTCGGACGAATCGTCCGCGGAGATATCGCGCACCGTACTCGACACCAGCAATTCGCCATTCGATTCGACGGGGGTAAGTGCAATCTCCACATCAAAAATACGCCCGTCCTTGCGCAGACCTTTGAGTTGCAGACCCGACATCAGCGGCCGGGAGTGCGGCGATTGCATGTAGCGCCTGCGATGTTCCTTGTGTGCGCGTCGAAACTTCTTCGGAATCAATGACTCGATTGGCAGTCCGATCATCTCTCCCTGATGGTAGCCGAAAACAATTTCTGCCTTCGTATTCGCAAAGACGATTTCACCTTCTTTGTCGACCACGATGATTGCATCACTCGCCAAACCGAGAATGTCAGTAGCTGCACTATGCGTGAGTGTCATGTTTTCCGTTCGATTGCCAGCTGCAAGTAATTCGGCATTTTGCAAAAGTATACATTGATAATCAGGACCGCGACTGAAGCCGCTCCCCAGTTTGCCTGCAATATTTGTCCGGCATATTTGTCAGGTGCAAACTGACATTTATTGCGCTAAAGATCAATTTGCACCGACCCAATTCCGAATTATTAGAACGCTAGCCAATTGGGTTTCGGCCGCGATTCCGCTCAATCATCCAGCTTTTGAAAGACCAGCGTCGCGTTGGTGCCGCCGAACCCAAAGCTGTTGCTCATGGCAGTTCGGATGCCCGCGTTATCGACTCTCTCGGTGACGAGCGGCATGCCCTCGGCGGCGGGGTCGAGATCGTCGACGTTGATCGAGGGTGCGATAAAACCGTGTTCGAGCATTAACAAACAATGAATCGCCTCGTGAACGCCCGCGGCACCCAGCGAATGGCCGCACAGGGACTTGCTGGACGCAAACCGTGGCACGTCCGCGCCGAAAACCTCGCGCATGGCTTCGAGTTCCTTGACGTCGCCAACTGGCGTACTCGTACCATGCGTATTGATGTAGTCGATCGGCGCATCCACAGTCGATTTCGCGATCTGCATACAGCGCACGGCACCTTCGCCTGACGGCGCAACCATGTCGAAGCCGTCCGAGGTCGCTCCATAACCTGCCAGTTCAGCATAAATTTTTGCACCCCGCGCGCGCGCGTGTTCGAGTTCCTCGACCACGACCATGCCGGCGCCGGCGGCAATTACGAAGCCGTCCCGGTTAACGTCGTACGTTCTCGATGCCGTCGTCGGCTCGTCGTTATATTTCGAAGACAGCGCGCCCATCGCATCGAACATGCTTGCGAGCGTCCAGTCCTCCTCCTCGCCGCCGCCGGCGAACAAGAGATCCTGCTTGCCCAGCTGGATCTGTTCCATTGCCGCGCCGATGCAATGTGCGCTGGTGGCGCATGCCGAGGTGATTGAGTAGTTGATGCCCTTGATGTGAAACGGCGTCGCGAGACAGGCGGAAACCGTGCTGCCCATCGTCCGCGGGACCATGTAAGGGCCGATTTTGCGGACCCCTTTTTCACGCAAGGTATCCGCGCAAACGACGATATTCGAACTGGAAGCGCCGCCCGACGACGCGATCAGGCCAGTGCGCGGATTCGATATGTCGGATTCTTCGAGCCCGGCGTCTTCGATCGCCTGCTGCATCGCGATATAAGAGTATGCGGCGGCATCGCCCATGAAGCGGCGAACCTTGCGGTCTATGAATTCGGCGGTGTCGATGTCGACGCTGCCACATATCTGGCTGCGCAGGCCCTTTTCCGCAAAGCCCTCGTTACGGCTGATGCCCGAACGGCCCTCACGCAGTGACTCGAGCACCTCGGACCGGGTGTTACCGAGGCACGAAACCACGCCAAGTCCTGAAATTACGACGCGCCGCACATTGACTCCCTAGAAGTCATCGGTCGAACTGAACAGGCCGACTCGCAGATCTTGCGCCTCATAAATCGGCCGTCCATCGACAGCGACTGTGCCGTCTGCGATGGCCAGCATCAGTTTGCGCGTAATCATGCGTTTGATCTGCAGCTTGTACGTTACAAGTTTTGCGGTCGGCAGCACCTGCCCGAAAAATTTGACCTTGCCCGCGCCGAGGGCGCGGCCACGCCCGGTGCAGCCGGACCAGACGAGGAAGAAACCAACCAGCTGCCACAGTGCATCGAGACCGAGGCATCCCGGCATGACGGGATCACCCTCGAAGTGGCATTTGAAAAACCAGAGGTCCGGATTGATGTCGAGCTCAGCCTCGATCTCTCCCTTGCCGTACTTGCCGCCCGTGTTCGTGATCAGGGTCACCCGGTCGGTCATCAGCATATCCGGCAGAGGCAGTCTTGCGCTTTCCGGATCGAACAGGACGCCGTGTGCGCAATCCAGTAATTCATCGCGACTGTAGGCCGTCTTGCGCCCGGGTGGACAGCCAAGCTGATTGTCGGGTGATTCGGTGTCGGTCATACGCTCTCCGGCGCATCCTTGATTTACAGTTAGTAACCGGTGCCTGGATGCCGCCGTGTTTCCCGCGGCAGCTCGATGGACGCGTATCTTACCGGACAAGCAGCGCCGGCGCTTGAAAATGCCGCAGTGCGGCAAAAGCGGGCTAGCAGCCTGTCGGACTTAGGCGATCGTAGCGAGACTGGCGGGAAATCGAGATCAGTTTGGCGATCGTTTGAGGAGAATATCGGGAATATTTGACGAGAAGGATCGCCAAAGTGGGCCTATTTCCCGCCGTCGCAGCAGATCAGTCCTGAGCCCGACAGGCTGCTAGGTCTTGTCGTAGTCCAGCGTGATCTTGTCGGTCACGGGGTGCGATTGGCAGGCCAGCACGTAGCCCGCCTCGAGTTCCCAGGGCTCCAGGCCATAATTGGTGTCCATACGCACTTCGCCGTCGCGCAGGTGCGTTCGGCAGGTCGCGCAAACCCCGCCCTTGCAGGAATACGGCAGTTCGATGCCCTGCGCTGCCGCGGCATCGACAATATTCAAGCGCTCGGACGACATTTGAAACATTTTCCGGTGGCCGTCCATGATGACGGTGACATCGCAATCGTGTTCATCGACTGTCGCAGCCGCTTCCTGTGCGGACGTTTTCTTGCGCGGTGCACCATATCGTTCGACGTGAATGGCATCGGCATCCATGCCGAGACCGATCAGCGTTTCGCGGACCGTGTCGGTCATCGGATGCGGGCCACAGACAAATGCTTCATCCGGATCCAGTCCGTTACAGAAAAGCCGGAACAGCTCGCTGGTCTTTTCCGCGTCAATCCTGCCGCTGAATAAGGGAAACTCCTGCTCCTCACGGGTAAACAGGAAAAAGAGCTGGAGTCGCTCCGGGAACCTGTTTTTCAGTGCAAACAGATCATCGATGAACATGGTCGTGTTCTGCTGACGGTTGCCATAGAACAGCAGGAACCTGCTGTTCGGCTCCTGTTCGAGCGTTGCCCTGACGATGGAAATGACCGGTGTAATGCCGCTGCCTGCCGCGAATGCCAGGTAAGTCTTGCTGCTGTCCGGATCGATGTTGGCGTGAAACTGGCCGAACGGTGGCATGGCCTGCAGGACATCGCCGGGCTGCAGTTTTTCGGCAACGTAACCCGAGAAGAGGCCCCCGGGCTGTACGCGGATACCGAGTTGCAGGGCACCGTTTCCCGGCACGGAACAGATACTGTAGGTCCGGCGAACCGGCCTGCCGTCAACCTCGATCTGGATCGGCAGGTGCTGGCCGGGGAGAAAATCGAACTCCCCCTGCAATTCCTGCGGCACCTGTAATGTGAGACGAACGGAATCGGCGGTTTCGTTTCTCTTGTCAGAAACGGTCAGGGAATGAAACTTTCTCATGAGCGATCAGATGCACTTGAAGTATTCGAATGGCTCGAGGCAGGACTCACACTTGTAAGAGGCCTTGCAGGGCGTCGATCCGAACTCGCTCACCAGCGTCGTGCTGGTCGCATCGCAACGGGGACAGGCGATCGCCCTCAGCGAATCCATGAGGCTTCGCTTTCCCGCGTCGTCCTCCGGTGGCGCGATCCCGTACGCACGTAATTTTTCGCGACCGGCGTCGCTTATCCAGGCCGTGGACCAGGGTGGTGACAGGACTCTCTTCAGCACGACATCGTCGATACCGTTCTCTGCAAGACAGTCAACGATGCTCTTCTCGATGACCTCGGTCGCAGGACAACCGGAATAGGTCGGTGTCACGACGACCTCGACGGTACCCGCAGCTACATTGACCGCCCGTATGATGCCGAGGTCGACCACGCTAAGCACGGGGATCTCCGGATCCGGCACCGACTCGAGGTATTTCCAGATCCGTTCTTCCGTCTGTGGACGATTATTGGCGGGTTCTGCGCTCACCTTGCACCTACCAGTTCAGGCCGGGATAGCTGCGTTGCAGATGTTGCATCTCGGCGATCATGTAGCCGAAGCCCTCGCTGTGGCGGCCTTCTCTGCCGCCACCGGCCATCCATCCGTCTTCCGGCAGCTCCAGGGTTGCTTCCTTGACGATTGCCGCGATGTTGCTCGCCCACGTCGCCCGCATTGCCGCGAGATCGGGACCGGCAAACTCGGCACGGAATGCCTCATCGATCTCGTCGCCGGCAAACAGCTCGCCGGTGTACTTCCACAAGTCGTCGAGTGAGCGTTGTACGCGGCGCCGGCTTTCTTCCGTGCCATCGCCGAGCCTTACCAACCATTGCGAACCGTAACGGAGGTGATAGCGAATCTCCTTTGCTGCTTTGATCGCAATTTCCACGAGACGCTCATCGCTGCATGCCGACAACGCCTCCAGCTGCAATAAGTAGAACGCGTCGAACAGCACCGAGCGAACGATGACGTCACCGAAATGCCCATTCGGCTGCTCGACGAGCAGCACATTCTCGAATTCCCGGTCCGAACGCAGGAAGGCGAAGTCGTCTTCCGTGCGGCCTTTGCCTTCGACTTCCCCGGCATAGGTATAGAAAAGTCGCGCCTGGCCGAGATAGTCGAGTGAAAAATTGGCGTTCGCGAGTTCCTCTTCGAGTTCGGGCCCGTCCGCAACGATCTCGATGAGCCGTTGCGCAAGCACGAGGGCGTTATCGCCGAGTCGGACGAGGTATTTGAAGAGCGCCTGTTTCGAGTTCATGGTCACAGGTTTTCGACACCGTCCGGAATGTCATAAAAGGTCGGGTGCCGGTAGATCTTGTCCTTTGCCGGCTCGAACAGGGCTTCCGACTCCTGCGGATCCGAAGCGATGATTTCGCTCGAGCGGACGACCCAGATGCTGACGCCTTCGTTGCGCCGCGTGTAAACGTCGCGCGCGTGATTCAATGCCATTTCGTCGTCGGCGGCATGCACGCTTCCGGCATGGCGGTGGCTCAGCCCGGACTTGGCGCGAATGAACACTTCGTACAGTGGCCAGTCTTTGTCGGTCATCGAATTGCTCTCTTTATCAAGCTGCTCTCTTCCCGGCATGCTTCCTGGCATAGGCCCGTGCCGCCTCGCGCACCCATGCGCCGTTTTCATGCGCGTTGCGCCGTACCTGCATGCGTTCGCGGTTGCAGGGTCCAAAGCCTGCGAGTACTTCCTTGAATTCCTGCCAGTCGATTTCGCCATACCGGTAATGCCCGGTCTCCGCGTCGAACTCGAGATCATCGTCCGGTACTTTGAGACCGAGAAATTCGGCCTGTGGCACCGTCACGTCGATGAACTTCTGGCGCAATTCATCGTTTGAAAAGCGTTTGATCTTCCACGCCATCGACTGGGCGGAATGCTTCGAATCCTTGTCGCTCGGGCCGAACATCATGACCGACGGCCACCACCAGCGATTCAGGGCGTCTTGCGCCATCGCCTTTTGCTCTGCCGAGCCGCGGGATAACTCGAGCATGATTTCGAAACCCTGGCGCTGGTGAAAACTTTCTTCCTTGCAGATGCGCACCATCGCCCTCGCATAGGGGCCGTAGGAACAGCGGCACAGCGGAATCTGGTTCATGATGGCGGCGCCGTCGACCAGCCAGCCGATGGCCCCGATGTCGGCCCAGGTCAGGGTCGGGTAATTGAAGATGCTGGAGTACTTGGCCTTGCCGCTCAGGAGATCAGCGACCATCTGCTCGCGCGAGGTGCCGAGCGTCTCCGCGGCACTGTAAAGATAGAGGCCGTGCCCGCCTTCGTCCTGCACTTTGGCCAGCAGGATCGACTTGCGCCGCAGGGTCGGGGCACGCGTGAGCCAGTTGCCCTCCGGCTGCATGCCGATGATTTCCGAATGCGCGTGCTGCGAGATCTGCCGCACGAGGGTTTGCCGGTAGGACTCCGGCATCCAGTCCTTGGCCTCTATTTTCTCCTCGGCATCGATCCGCTGCTGAAAGGCCGCAAGCCGTTCAGGCGATTCCTCGACCCGCGTGCCCTGATTTGCCTTGCCTTTCTGGTCCAGCCCCTGCGTATACACGGTTCACTCCGATAATCGGACAGCCGATAAATATGTCACATTTTTTTCTAGTTTTCAATGAATTTTGTATCATAAATCCCCGAACATGACCTTGTTGGTGCTGTGCGAGCGGCCGCGGAACGCCGCAATATCCTGTCCGTGCTGGTTCTGCAGCACCACGTCGTAAAAGCCGGTCCTGCCGCCGCGGTGGAATTCCGTGGCCGTCGCGACGATCGTGTCGCCGAGTTTCGCCGGGCGCAGGAAATCGATAGACGCGCCCGACACGACCGTCAATTTGTTGTAGGTATTACAGGCAAAAGCGAACGCGGTATCGGCGAGCGTAAACAGGTAGCCGCCATGGCAAACGCCCTGACCATTCAACATGTCGGAGCGCACTTCGAAAGTCGCTTCTGCCTGGCCGGGGCCCGGAACCTCGACCTCGATGCCGAGCAGTCGTGCGGCGGCATCTCTTTCCCACATCGTCGCCGCGCATTTTTTGGCAAGTTCGATTTCGTTCATTACTTTCCTTCTCTTATTCGAGTCCGCCAAATCGTCGGTAAAAATCCGGTGCCGGCGGTGGCAGAGGACCGTCGGCAGTTTCGAATTCCTGCGTCATGAATTCGTCCGCTTGAGAATAAACGAGCCGGTACAGGTTCCGGCAAAGCTGGTACGCGGCCGTACCATGCCAGCCCGCGGGAAGCATTTCGGCGGGCAACAGCGGATCACGCAGCAGAATCCGCCGGTACTCGTGAATCATCAGCGTGCGAATCTGGAATGCCGTTCGGCCGTCACAACCGGCGCTTTTCTCGACTGCCCGCCACACCGGGCGGAACTGCGATATGAAGCCCGCGTAGTGCCGGTCGATGTCGTCGAGGTTCCAACTCTTGTGCACCAGCGTACGCATCGCTTCATCCTGGTTCTTGCCGAGGGTCCGGCCCTGCATCACGACCAGGTCGCGCTCGACACCGAGGCCTTCGAGCGTCCGTTCGATTTCCGGTTTCGGTTGCGACGGATGCGCGAGTACGTTGGTGGAAATCGCGGCAAAGCCCTGCCAGCCGAGTTCCCGGCGTACGATGTCTTTCTGTTCCGCAGCGAGGTCCGCGAGCAGAACGAGGCACCAGTCACCCGACCAGCTCTGCCGCGGCTCACCGTAGATTCTTTGCGTCGCCTGCTCAAAGCGCCGCGCGCCGTCCGCGGTGAGGCTGTAGTAACTCCGGCGACCGACCTGGTTGACATCGAGCCAGGCGTCGCGCGTCAGGCGAAAAACGGAGGTCCTGACCAGCCTTTCGCTGACGCCGAAGTCATCGAGCACTTTGATCAGGCTGCCAATCCACACGGTACCGCCGCGCGGCGCAACCGCGTCGCCGAAAACGGTGATGATCAGGGAGCCCGCGCGTATCGTCGGCCGCGAACGAAATTCGTCGAGCAATGCCCTGCTTGCCGCCTGGATCGACATCCTGCCTCACATCAAATGCGCAATGCCGGGGCATTGTGACACCAAAAATTACAAATTTCCCGATTTTGTGTATCTTAGGGGTCCTCTCCGGCCCGCTCGGGATTAACACGATGAATCTTCAGAATTTTGCAGAAAACAGCTGGTTCACTGCCGCCGACGAAGGCAAGGTCCTCACGAGCGCGGTGGATGGCCAGCCGGTGGCCAGCATCACCAGTTCGGGTCTCGATTTCGGCGCGATGCTGGATTACGCGAGGCGCAGCGGCGGCAGCAATCTTCGCAAGTACACCTTTCACGAGCGCGCCCTCATGTTGAAGGAACTCGCCAAGTACCTGATGGAGCACAAGAAGGAATTTTACGCCCTGTCCACGCAAACGGGAGCCACCAGAGCAGACTCCTGGATAGACATCGACGGCGGCATCTCCACGCTGTTCGTGTATTCGAGCAAAGGGCGCCGCGAGATGCCCAACGACAAGGTCTATCTCGACGGCGCCCCGGAAATGCTCTCGCGGAACGGCACCTTTGTCGGCCAGCATATCTACACACCACGACCGGGCGCGGCGGTGCACATCAATGCCTTCAATTTTCCCTGCTGGGGGATGCTCGAGAAACTCGCGCCCGCGCTCCTTGCCGGCGTCCCGGCGATCGTCAAACCGGCATCGAGCACCGCCTACCTGACCGAGCTGGTGTTCCGGCGCATGATCGAGTCGCAGATCCTGCCCGAGGGATCGCTGCAACTGATCTGCGGCGGCGTCGGCGACCTGTTCGATCATCTGACTTGCCAGGACATCGTCGCATTCACGGGTTCGAAATCGACCGCGGAAAAGCTGCAGCAGCATCCGCGCATCGTTGCCGAGTCGGTGCACTTCACGGCGGAGACCGATTCACTGAACGCTTCTATTCTCGGTCCCGATGCAACGCCCGACACGCCGGAGTTCGACCTCTTTATTAAAGAAGTGACGCGCGAGATGACCAGCAAGGTCGGCCAGAAATGCACGGCCATCCGCCGGATCATTGCGCCTGCGGAATTGGCGGCTGACTTGGTGAAGGCATTGTCGACGGCGCTCGGCGAGATTCGCATCGGCAACCCTGCCTCGAAGGAGGTCGACATGGGCGCGCTCGCGAGTCTCGGGCAACGCGAGGAAGTGCGCGCGCGGGTGGCAGATCTCTCCGGCGAAGCAGAAGTCGTTTACGGCAATCGCAGCGACTTCGACCTGGTCGATGCCGATGCGGACAGAGGGGCATTCTTTATGCCGACGCTGCTGCACTGTGAACGCCCTCTTTCCGCGACCGCCGTGCATTCCGTCGAGGCTTTCGGGCCCGTCAGCACCGTGCTTCCTTACAACAACCTGGACGAGGCAATCGAGCTGGCGCGACTCGGCGACGGCAGCCTGGCCGGTTCCGTCATCACCAACGACAACGATATCGCGCGGCAGCTGGTGCTCGGCGCGGCCGCCTGGCACGGGCGCATGCTGGTCATCAATCGTCATTGCGCCGCGGAATCGACCGGGCACGGTTCCCCGTTGCCGCACCTCGTCCACGGCGGTCCGGGCCGCGCCGGTGGTGGCGAGGAACTGGGCGGCATTCGCGGCGCGCTGCACTACATGCAGAGAACCGCGCTACAGGGATCGCCGGAGACGCTTGCCGCGATCGGCAATCGCTGGATCCGTGGCGGTGCCGAGGCTACATCCGGTGTACACCCGTTCAGAAAGACTTTCGAACAACTCGCCATCGGCGATACCTTGCACACGGAACCGCGGCAAGTGACGCTGGACGACATCAATCACTTTGCCGAATTCACCGGTGACAGGTTCTACGCGCATACCGACGAAGAGGCGGCGCGCAAGAACCCGTTCTTCGACGGCCGCGTCGCACACGGGTACCTGATCGTGTCGTTCGCCGCGGGCCTGTTCGTCGACCCGGACTTCGGCCCGGTGCTGGCAAATTACGGACTCGACGAGCTGCGATTTGCACAACCGGTGAACTACGGCGACACCCTGAAAGTCCGCCTCACCTGTAAACAGAAGACGCTGCGCGAGGGCGCGGGTTACGGTGAAGTACGCTGGGACACCGAGGTGAGCAACCAGGATGACGAGATCGTTGCGACCTACGATGTATTGACGATGGTTGCGACCGACGAGGAATGGGCCAAGGTCAGCGCCTGATCACGGCCTCAGCGGCAAAGCGGTGTCGGTCTTGATTTCCTTGAGCACGATGTTCGAGCGGACCTGGGAAACGCCGGGGATGCGAAAAATGAAGTCGTCGAGAAACTTGTTGTAGCCCTCGATATCTTCCACCACGACCCGCAGGTGAAAATCGGCCTCCCCGCTGGTTGCGAAACATTCGAGGACTTCGGGATGGCGCTTGACCTCCTTGATGAAGTTTTCGACGTTTCGTTCTTCATGCCGGGCGAGCGAGACCATCGTCATCGACGACAGTGAGAAACCGGCTTTGAGCGGATTGACGATCACCGCGTAACGCTCGATGACCCCGGATTCCTCGAGGCTTTTTACGCGTCGCCAGCAGGCCGAACTGGACATGCCGACTTTTTCCGCCAGCTGCTGCATCGTCAGGCGGCTGTCCGCCTGCAGCTCGACGAGTATTGCCCGGTCCTTCCTGCTGAGCATGCCTGTATCACTTTTCTGTATAATTTGCGATATTTTATCGTTTTGTACCATAAATCGTAATAATTTTGCAGTTTATGGCCTGAAAACGGGATATTTGGGAACCGACATCCGGGCGTTTTCTGCCATCATGTGCGCCTGGACTGCATTTGACGCCGGGAGACCCCATGGCTCGAGCCGCCGCGCTTCGTGAAGCACACTACCCGCTGGACAATTACGAACTCGACGATCGCTACCGGCGGGAATCGGGACGCGTCTTCCTGACGGGCACCCAGGCACTGGTGCGAATCCCGTTGATGCAACGCACAATGGATCGCGCGGCGGGCCTCAACACCGCGGGCTTCATCAGCGGCTACCGCGGATCGCCGCTCGCCGCCTACGACACCGAACTGTGGCGTGCCGAGAAATTTCTCAAGGAAAACAACATCACGTTTCTCCCCGCCGTCAACGAGGAACTCGCGGCGACTGCAATTCTCGGTACACAACAGGTCGAAGCGGATCCCCACAAGCAGGTGGATGGCGTATTCGGCATCTGGTACGGCAAGGGGCCGGGGGTCGATCGCGCCGGCGACGGCCTGAAACACGGCAACGCGTATGGCACTTCTCCGCATGGCGGCGTGCTCGTGGTCGCGGGAGACGACCACGGTGCCGTTTCCTCGTCGATGTCCCATCAATCTGACGTCGCTTTTCTTACCTGGCTAATGCCGAACCTCAACCCGGCAAACGTCGCGGAGTACCTCGAATTCGGGCTTTACGGCATCGCCCTGTCCCGCTATTCCGGCATGTGGGTCGGTTTCAAGGCAATTTCCGAAACCGTCGAGTCCGCGATGTCGGTGGAGCTGCCGCCCTACCCCGAATTCGTGATCCCGGAATTCGAGATGCCGCCGGACGGCCTGCACATTCGCTGGCCGGATTACCCGGGACCGCAAATCGAGGAACGTCTCGAAGCCAAGAAAGCGGCGACGCTTGCCTTCGCTGAGGCAAACCCGATCGATCGCAAGATCTTCAATACGCCGAATGCCCGCTACGGCATCGTGACGACCGGCAAGGGCCATCTCGACTTGATGGAGGCGCTGCGACTGCTCGATATCGACAAAAAGGAAGCGCGACGCATCGGCCTTGACGTCTACAAGGTGGGCATGGTTTGGCCACTGGCGCACGACGCCGCGCTCGACTTCGTGCGCGACAAGCACGAGGTGCTCGTCATCGAGGAAAAGCGGGGCCTGATCGAGAGTGAGTTCAAGGAATACTTTTACGATTATCCGGGGCGCAAGCCGAAACGCATGGTTGGCAAGCAAGACGAATTCGGCAACCGTCTCGTTCCCTGGGTCGGCGAGTTATCGCCGATTCAGCTCGCGGGCATCGTTGCCAAGCGGATGGATGCCGCGATGCCGGGCCTCAAGCTTTGCGAAAGAGCGGCACGACTCGCCTCGCCCGAATCCACCGTCATACGGATCGGCGGCGCATCCAGGACGCCTTATTTCTGCTCCGGATGTCCGCACAACACGTCGACCCGGGTCCCCGAGGGGTCGCGGGCGCTGGCAGGCATCGGCTGTCATTTCATGGCGAACTGGATGGACCGTGACACCGACGGCCTGATCCAGATGGGCGGCGAAGGCATCAACTGGGTCACCCGTTCCCTGTACAACGGCGGCCGCCATATCTTCCAGAACCTGGGCGACGGTACGTTCTACCATTCAGGATCGCTGGCAATTCGCCAGGCATTCGCGGCAAAGACCAACATAACGTTCAAGATTCTCTTCAACGACGCGGTGGCAATGACTGGCGGCCAGCCCGTCGATGGCCCTGTTACCGTGCAAAGCATCGCGCATTCGGTCCGTGCGGAGGGCATTGAGCGAATCGCATTGGTCTCGGACGAGCCTGAGAATTTCAATCTCGCCGACTTTCCTTCGGGCACGACGCTTGCGCACCGCCGCGATCTCGATACCGTGCAGCGCGAATTGCGCGAGATCCCGGGTGTGACCGTTCTTATATATGCGCAAGCCTGCGCCACGGAAAAGCGGCGCCGCCGGAAGCGGGGGACGCTCGAAGACCCGAACAAGTTTGTTGTCATCAATGAACTCGTTTGCGAAGGCTGCGGCGACTGCTCCGTCGAATCGAACTGCCTGTCCGTCATACCGAAGGAAACACCGTTCGGACGCAAGCGGCAGATCGACCAGAACAGCTGTAACAAGGACTTCTCCTGCGTAAACGGATTCTGCCCGAGCTTCGTGACCGTCGAGGGCGGTCAGCGCATCACGAGCGACGCGGCGGCGAGCCGCGCATTCCCCGGGGAAAAACTCGCCGCGTTGCCGCTTCCCGAAGCACCGCAGATCCAATCCAGCTATGACCTGCTCGTCACCGGCGTTGGTGGCACCGGGGTCATTACCGTCGGCGCGCTGATTACCATGGCGGCACATCTCGAAGGCAAGGGCGCGAGCGTCCTCGATTTCATGGGCTTCGCGCAGAAATTCGGTCCGGTGCTGAGTTTTATTCGCATTGCTCGCGAGCCGGGCGAACTCAACCAGGTGCGCATCGACGAACAACAGGCGGATGCACTTATCGGCTGCGACCTCGTCGTCAGCTCATCACCAAAAGCCTCGAGCACCCTGTGCAAAGGGCATACACGCGCGGTATTGAACACCACAGAAATGTCGACAGCCGACTTCGTCAAATTCCGCGATGCGAGCCTGAAAGCGTCGGAGAGGGTCGAGGCAATCCAACACATCGTCGGTAAGAAGAACCTGTCGACCATCGCCGCGAATCATCTCGCGGAGTCACTGCTCGGCAATACGATTTATTCGAACGTGCTGATGGTCGGTTATGCCTGGCAGAGCGGGCTCATACCCGTGTCCCTCGATGCAATGCTGCGGGCGATCGAATTGAACGGCGTGGCGGTCGACGAAAACAAGAAAGCGTTCGGCTGGGGACGTATCGCCGCTGCGGATACGCGATTTGTGCAGGAGCAAATCGCAGACCCACAGCAGACCGTCGCCGGCATCGAATCGCTGGACGAGATCATTCGCCGCCGGGCCGAATTTCTCGTGGATTACCAGGACCAGGCGCTGTCCGAGCGGTTTTCAAGCCTGGTCGAACGGGTGCGCGAGGCCGAAACCGCCGTAAATGCTGGCGCAAAACTCTCACTGACAGAGGCTGTCGCGCGCAGTTACTTCAAGACGCTTGCCTGCAAAGACGAATACGAAGTCGCGAGGCTGCATACACAGACCGGATTTCTGCAAAAGCTAAGAAAAGAATTCGGCAACAAAGCGAAACTTCGGTTTCATCTCGCGCCACCGATGTTGAGCCACAGCGTCGACCTGCGCGGCCGTCCCCGCAAGCGCGAATTCGGCGCCTGGATGATCCCGGCATTCCGACTACTCGCCCGGCTGCGCAAGCTGCGCGGAACGCCGTTCGATCTTTTTGGCCTGAGCGGCGAACGGCGCCTGGAACGCGCATTGATCGGCGAATATGAAAAGAATATCGAAGTGCTGCTGGAACACCTGTCTTTGCACAACATCGAGCTGGCAATGGAAATCGTCAACGAGTACCTGGAGATTCGCGGTTACGGCCCGGTCAAGGAAGAAGCGGCCGCAAAGGCGCGTAAACAAATTGAAACGAAGCTCGCCGGATACAGGCAGGTGACGAGCAAGGCAGCCTGAACGCGTCACTAATCGGGAAATCGGGTAATTTCAGCCTGCACGTGCGATGATGCGGCCATGCTCGCCGTAGAACCGAAACACCAGGTCGCCTACGAGTTTTCCGAGCGGCCCGATGCAAGCGAGACCATGAGAGTGGCGCCGGGGATCGTGTGGCTGCGCATGCCGCTGCCGTTTGCGCTCGGGCACATCAATTTGTGGCTGCTTGAGGACAATGGCGGCTGGGCGATCGTCGATACCGGCGTCCACGTCGAAGACACCCGAACGATCTGGCAGAAAACGTTCACAAACGCAATGCGGGGCCAGCCGGTCTCACGGGTTTTCGTTACTCACCTGCACCCGGATCACGTTGGCTGTGCCGGCTGGCTGACCGAACATTTCGATGTGCCATTATGGATGCCGCGAGAGGAGTACCTGCTCTGCCGCGTCCTCGTCGCAGACACGGGACGCAGGACGCCGAAAGAAGGCGATCGCTTTTACATGGCTGCCGGGTTCGAACCCGCGCAGATGGAGCATTACCACAATATGTTCGGCATGTTCGGCAAGTACGTGACGCACCTGCCGGAATCTTTCGTGCGCCTTAAGGACGGCGACAGCCTGCAGATCGGCGATAACGAATGGGAAATCATCGTCGGGCGCGGCCATTCTCCGGAACACGCGTGTCTTTACTGCACCGAGCTCAACGTCCTGATCTCCGGCGACCAGCTACTGCCCACGATCTCTTCGAACGTCAGCGTGTACCCGACCGAACCGTTTGCAGATCCTCTGGCAGACTGGCTCGAATCACTCGAAACGCTTAAAAACCGAATCTCGGCCGACGTGCTGGTGCTGCCGGCTCACGGAAAACCGTTTCGCGGCGCACATGACCGGCTGGATGCGCTGATTGCAGAGCATGTAAACTGTCTCGACAAACTCGAGCTGACCTGCAAGGAACCGAGGCGAGCCGTCGACGTATTCCCGGCGCTATTCAAGAGCGAAGTCAGCAAGCATAAACTCATCCTGGCGACGGGCGAGTCAATCGCGCATCTCAACTATCTCATCAACCGGGGTAGGATCGCGGTCGAACGGGACGAGGATGGCGTCGACTGGTATCGCTCGCAACGCTAGGCATTTCGTGAAAAAATCGGCGGCCATTCAACCAGCCGAATAAGAAACATGTTGTATCCGCGGACCGTTCGGTCGATCGCCTCGCTGTTTTGCCTGCTGCTTGCCGCCTGTTCGCAGCCGGCCGATGACCCCACAGCAATAACAAGTTCCGAAAGCGTTACCCGGCAGGCGGCGTTTGCAATCGGTGACCCCTATATTGCGGAGATCGCCGAAGCAATTCTGTTACGCGGCGGCAACGCGGTGGACGCGGCGGTTGCAACAGCATTCGGACTGGCCGTGACCTATATCGACGCCGGCAACATCGGCGGCGGCGGCTTCATGATCGCTCACATGAATGGCGAAGCGTCGTTCCTGGATTACCGGGAAAAAGCTGCGCTGGCCGCACACCGCGACATGTTTCTCGACGACAAGGGCGAGTTCATTCCCGACTCGACGCTGATCGGCGCCCAGGCCGCCGCGGTGCCCGGTACGGTTGCAGGCATGTGGCGTGCGCATCAACGCTTCGGCAATCTCTCCTGGAGCGAAGTGGTATTGCCCGCAGCAGAACTGGCAGAAAAGGGATTCTACCCGGCAGAGACTCTCGTCAATGACGTTCGCGATCACTATGAGCAATTCCGCGGTCGCACCAATTTCAGTGACTACTTCGGCGACATCAGCGCAGAGCGACTATTCAAGCAAGCGGAACTCGCGGCGACCTTGCGTCGTATCGCTGAATCGGGGCCTGAGGATTTTTACCGCGGCGAAACGGCAAGACTGATCGTCGAACAGATGGCGGAAAGCGATGGCCTGATCACGATGGAAGATCTCGCCACATACGAAGCGGTGTGGCGGGAACCACTACGGGTCGCATGGCGTAACTACGTGATCCTGTCCGCGCCGCCTCCCAGCTCCGGCGGGTTTGCCGTCGTGCAGTTGCTGAAGATGAAGGATTATCTTGCGCATCATTTCGCAGGGGTTGAACACAATTCGCCGCAATATATTCATCTCGTTGCAGAAATGGAAAAGCGCGTGTTCGCGGACCGCGCAGAATACCTCGGCGACCCGGATTTCGTGGACAACAAGATGGAGTCACTTCTCGATGAAGACTACATTGCGCGACGGGCGCAGGAGGTGAATCCGCAAAGTATTTCTCTGTTGAAAGGCGTGGCACCCGGGCTGGAGTCTCCCAACACCACGCACTTTTCAATCGTTGACCAGTGGGGCAATGCGGTATCGAACACATATACGATCAACTGGTCTTATGGCAGCGGTGTCGTAGTCGCCGGTGCAGGCTTCCTTCTGAATAACGAGATGGATGACTTCAGCGCCAAGCCAGGGGTACCGAACATTTACGGCGTGGTCGGCAGTACCGCGAATGAAATTCAGCCCGGGAAGCGGCCGCTGTCATCGATGTCGCCGACAATTCTGCTGAGGGAGGGCAATGTTGAGATGGTACTTGGCACCCCCGGTGGGTCGACAATTTTTACGTCTGTCTTTCAAACCATCGTCAATATTCTCGATTTCAATATGACGCCGCTCGAGGCTGTCGGCGCGACGCGCTTCCATCACCAGCTGCTTCCACCCGACCTGATCACGATGAGCATCTCCCGGCCGTTGCCACAGGAAACCATCTCGGCGCTCGGCGATCGCGGCTACCGGGTCGAACCGCACAGCTGGGAATTCGGCGACGTTCAGGTCATCTGGCGCGACCAGGGCGAACTCAAACCCGCGGCCGACCCGCGCGACCGCGGCGTCGGCAAAGTTATCGAAATCGGGATCCAGTGAGCCGCCAGAGCCACCGTCAGCCCGGGTTGACGAGCCTATTGAGGATGGAAGCCCAAAGCGTCGCCCAGGTGAATGGTGATGACCAGGAAAACGACCGCCAGGGCAAACAGTTTTAGCAGCAGCGGGCCGACGAAGCGCACCCAGGCGCCATACGGAATCTTGCCGAGCGCCAGCGCACCCATGACCAGCGCACTCGTCGGCACGATCATGTTCGTGAAGCCGTCGCCGAACTGGTAGGCAAGCACCGCGGTCTGTTGCGGCACACCGGTCAAGGTCGCCAGTGGCGACATGATCGGCATCGTGACGAAGGCCTGACCGCTTCCGGACGGAATAAAGAAATTGCAGATCGTCTGTACGACAAGCATGCCGATGGCAGCCGCCTCGGCTCCGAACGTGGTCAGGACGCTGGCGATGGCATTGATGATCGTGTCGATGATCTGTCCATCGGATAAGACTACTTCGATGGATCGGGCAAAACCGACAATAAGTGCGGCAGTCGTCATCTCAGCAGCACCTTTCATAAAGGTCCTGCTCGTATCGCTCGGGGATATGCCCGCTACCGCCGCGCTAAGGACACCGATGCCTAGAAACACGGCATTGAGCTCCCCGATATACCACTGGTGAGTCGAGGCGCCCCAGACAAAGAACACCACGCCGGCCGTAAACACAAGTAACACCAGGACACGCGAACGGCTGAGCGCTATATCTGCGGGTGGTTCAAAACCGTCGCTGTAGTCGATGTGTGCAACGAGGCTCGACTGCGGGTCTTGCTGCACGCGAACTGCGTATCGATACAGATGATGAAAGGCGATGGCGAGAAATGCGACCATCATGATCACGCGAAACAGCCAGCCGGAAAACAGCGGCACGTTGGCGATGCTTTGCGCGATAACCAGACCGAAAGGATTGAATCCGGCGCATGCCCAGCCGATGCCGTATGGCACCCAGACCATGCCCATTGCAACGATTGCATCCATGCGCATGGCGAGGCTCATGGTCACGATGATCGGAATCAACGGCACGTATTCCTCGCCCATGCCTATCGTGTAAGACCCGACACCGAACATGACCAGGCAACCGGCGATGAGTATCCAGGGACTGGCGCCGAGCTTGTCCACCGACTTGTGCAGAACAGCGTCAATCGCACCGCTCTTGCGCATGATGGCGATGACGCCTCCCGCGATGAAGATCAGAAATATCACGTCTTGCGCCGCGGCGAATCCTTTGGGAATCGCCACCAGGAAATGCCAGGGCCTCAGGCTGACTCGCTGCTCGGCGTCGGCATACTCGAAGGACCCGGCAACAACCATCTGGGCGCTTCCGCCTTCCCTGTAGGCCTGCCGCTCGAATTCGCCCTGCGGGATCACGTAGTTCATGAGTTGAGCGAGCACGATGATCGAGAAAATGATCACCAGGGAATCGATCGACCAGCCACGTTTTGCCATGCGGCAACTCCTTATTCTTGGTTGTTATTTCGCATGCCTGAGTACATGCACAGTAGCGGAAATCGACGCGTTTGTAATGCATGTCCGGGTTCTTGAAGGGCAAAAAAATTTTTGGTAAAAAGTGCAGCCGCGTCGCTCCCCGGCTACGGCAAGTTTCTGAAAAGTCATGATAAAAATTGACAGTCTGACAAAGAGATATGGCCATCATACGGTCGTCGATCAGCTGAGTTTCAGCTGCGCGGCGGGCGAGGTTCTGGGCTTCCTCGGTCCCAATGGCGCCGGCAAATCGACCACGATGAAGATGCTGACCGGCTTCGTGGCACCGAGCGCCGGACAGGCCTCGGTGTGCGGTCACGACGTGCAGGACGAACCCCTGGCGGTGCGCAAGCGCCTCGGGTACCTGCCCGAAGGAGCGCCTTGCTATGGCGAAATGACGCCATCGAGCTTCCTGAATTTTGTTGCTGACATCCGCGAGCTTTCCGGCCCGGCCAGGAAGACACGGTTGGACGAAGTCATTGAAACCCTGCACCTCGGCCCGGTGTTACACCAGACGATCGAGACATTGTCGAAAGGGTTCAAGCGACGCGTCGGCCTTGCCCAGGCGATCCTGCACGACCCCGAGGTGCTGATTCTCGACGAACCGACGGACGGACTCGATCCCAATCAGAAACACGAAGTACGTGGACTGATTCGCTCGATGTCGTCCGAGAAACTGATCGTCATTTCGACGCATATCCTCGAAGAAGTCGAAGCCGTGTGTAATCGGGCAATCATCATCTCGGAGGGAAAGATTCTCGCCGACGACACGCCGCACAACCTGGCGATAACCTCGCGTTACCACAACGCCGTACGCATCGTTTTCGATGCAAGTGTCAAGTTCGATGAGGCCCGCTCCACCGTCGAGCAGTTGTCGTCGGTCGAAACGACGGAATCGGACCGCTTGCATTCGGCGCTCACCGCTATTCCGCTGAAAGGCAGCACCGCTGCATGGCGGGATGTTTCGGACCTGGTCGCTGAAAAGGGCTGGGGCGTCGAATCCATGCAGCTCGAATCCGGGCGCCTTGACGAAGTGTTCCGGCGCATCACCCAGGGAGCGGAAACATGAATATCGTCAAGGCACTGTTCCGCCGCGAGTTGCAGAGTTATTTCGCAACTCCGGTCGCCTATGTATTCATCGTCATCTTCCTTGTGCTCATGGGTACCTTCACGTTTTATCTCGGGGGTTTCTACGAGAGGGGACAGGCAGACCTGCGGGCGTTTTTCAATTTCCACCCCTGGTTGTACCTGTTCCTTGTCCCCGCGATAGCGATGCGCCTGTGGGCGGAAGAACGCAAGACGGGAAGCATCGAGATGCTGATGACACTGCCGATTACGCCGTGGCAGGCGGTGCTTGGCAAATACCTCGCCGCATGGGCATTTACGGCGATCGCCCTGGCACTGACATTCCCGGTATGGCTTACAGTCAATTACCTGGGTGATCCCGACAATGGGGTCATTTTCGCGGCATATTGCGGCAGCCTGCTGATGGCCGGCGGCTTCCTCGCGATCGGTGCCTGTCTCTCGGCGCTTACCCGTAACCAGGTCATTGCTTTCGTGCTTTCCGTCGTGGTGTGTTTCGGTTTTCTGTTATCGGGCTTCCCGCTGGTGCTCGACCTGTTCTCGGGATGGGCGCCGCAGGTACTTATCGACGGCATCGCGAGCCTCAGTTTCCTGACGCATTTCTCGAACATTTCGCGCGGGGTGATCGATTTTCGTGACCTCGTCTATTTCGGACTCCTGATCGGTGCATTCCTGTATGCAAACACCATAGTCCTGCAGTGGAAACAGGCTGACTGATATGAGTACGAAATCGCAACAACAGATAAGCATTACGAGCCTCGTGCTACTGCTGCTCGCTTTTATTGCCGCAGTCATCGTATCCAACCAGCTGTTTCGGGGCTGGCGTATCGATCTGACGGAAAACAATTTGTATACGCTTTCCGATGGCACGAAACAAATTCTGAACAACATCGATGAACCTATAAATCTTTATTACTATTTTTCCGATCAGGCGACAGCAGGCATCCCGACATTGCGCAGTTATGCCAATCGAGTGCGCGAATTGCTCGAGGAAATGGATGACGTCGCGGGTGGAAAAATCAACTTGCGTATCATCGATCCCTTGCCATTTTCCGAGGACGAGGACCGGGCAGCCCAGTTCGGCCTGCAAGGCATACAACTCGGTGCGACACCGGATCCGATTTATATGGGTCTGGCCGGCACCGACAGTCTCGACAATGTCGAGATCATTTCCTTCTTTCAGCCAGACAAGGAAGCCTTCCTGGAATATGACATCGCCAAGCTGGTCAGCACGCTGGCAAACCCGGCGCGAACCGTGATCGGCCTCGTAACCGACCTGGAGCTATCCGGCGGATTCGATATGCAGAGCCAGCAGATGCGTAATCCCTGGGTAATTTATGACCAGGCGCGACAGCTTTTCGATGTGCGGGACCTTGGCGCCGCGTTCGATGAGATATCGGATGAGGTGAGCCTGCTGTGGATCGTGCAGCCAAGAAACCTCGCCAATGCGACCTTGTACGCTATTGATCAATACATCATGCGCGGCGGCAAGGCGCTGATCTTCGTCGACCCGCTAGCGGATGCAGACCCGGCATCGGTCGAGGGCATGCCGCAGGGGATGCCGCCAATGGGCCAGGGCTCGGACCTGCCCGAGCTGTTCAGCGCCTGGGGCCTGGACTTTTCTGCTGAAGAAGTCGTGGCGGATGCACAACTTGCATTGCAGATCAGCTCGGGAATGAACCGCCGCCCGGTCCGGCACTTCGGGTACCTCGGAATCACGATGGATCGCATGAACGAAGACGATATCGTCACGGCGGACCTGAGTGCCATCAACATGGCAACGGCTGGACATCTGCGGCTTGCCGAAGACAGCGCTGCCTCGATTGAACCGCTGCTGAGATCCAGTGCCTTCTCGTCAACGATGCCGGCGACGAAATTCAGCTTCCTGCCCGATCCGTCAGCGCTGCAGAATGACTTCGCGCCGACCGGCACCGAGTACGTTCTTGCTGCGCGGATCGGCGGCACATTGGCGAGCGCATTTCCGGACGGGCCGCCGCAGGCGGCCGCCACCTCAGAAGACGCTGATACGCCAGAGAACGAACGCGCCGCAACGCACCTTGCCGAATCCGTCGAAGCTGCAAACCTGATTGTCGTCGCCGATGTCGATATGTTGAGCGATTCGATGTGGGTGCAGGTGCAGAACTTTTTTGGCCAGCAGCTCGCGAGCGCTTTCGCGAGCAATGGCGCCTTTGTTATCAACGCTCTCGAAAACCTCTCGGGCAGCTCGGACCTCATCGGCGTGCGGAGTCGTGCCAGTTATACGCGCCCGTTTACGCGCGTCGAAGCGCTTCGCGTCGATGCCGAAGCGCAATTCCGCGCGACGGAACAGCGCTTGCAGAGCGAGCTTGCGGAAACGGAGCGCCGACTTCGCGAACTCCAGTCCTCACGCGAGGACAGCGGCAATATCCTGCTATCACCGGAGCAACAGGCGGAAATCGACCGATTCATTGATCAACGCGCTTCGATTCGGCAGGAATTGCGCGCGGTGCAACGCGGGCTCGACAGGGACATCGAAAATCTCGGGACCTTGCTGAAGATCATCAATATCGGCCTCGTGCCTGTTTTGCTTACGGCATTCATACTGATCGCGGTATGGCGCCGCTCGCGGGCGGGTGCCGCATGAGCAAGGGCAACCTCAAGGTCCTGGCGGCGATCAGCCTTGCCCTCGTCCTGATCCTGTTTGCGATGCAACTGGATAACAATGATTCATTCACGAATGAGCGGCTCCTGTTTGCCGACCTCAGATCGGACATCAATGACATCGACAGCCTGACGGTGACGCGATCCGGCGATGATGGCGTGACGGTCATCAACAAGCAGCAAGACAGCTGGGTAATTGCCTCGAGGGAAAATTATCCGGCCGATATCGGCAAGCTCAGGGCGCTAATGCTGGCGCTGGCAGACGCGAAGATTGTCGAGAGCAAGACGTCCAATCCCGAACTCTATGACCAGCTCGGTCTGCGGGATCCCGAGATCGAAGGTAGCAAAGGCACGCGTATCGAACTGCATGGTGCCAGCCGTGAATACGATCTCGTCATCGGTAACGCCGCACAGGTTGGTTTCCGGTACGCCAGGATCGCCGGCGATCCCCAGAGCTGGCTTATCGATCAAAATCCGGATATTCCCGACTCGGCCGGCGAATGGCTGCTCAGAAACATCGTCGACATAAAGGCAGCCGACATCCGCTCGGCAACGATCAGTCATGCCGACGGCGAGGAAATCCGGATCGTCAAGGAATCTGCGGATGCGAGCGATTTCGAAGTCACAAATATTCCGCAAGGACGTGAGCTGAGTTATGCGACCGTAACCAACAGCATCACGGGTGTGCTGAGTTCCTTAACGCTTGACGATGTGAGAGCGGCCACGGATATGCCGGCGGAAGCAGTGACCACGACCTTCGAGACTTTCGACGGTGCCCGCGTGACGGTGCGGACCGATCAATCGGATGAGGAAAACTGGATTGCGCTGCGTGCCACAGCGACCGAAGAAGGCGTCGCATCGGTTGCCGAGATCAATGCCCGCGTCGAGGGTTGGCAATTCAGGATACCCGAGTACAAGGCCAATCAGCTGACTCGCCGCTGGGACGACATACTCAAAGCCGAATCCGAGTAGGCCAATAAAGAGGCCCCGGCATGCGGGGCCTCGGCAAACCGCAGCAGCAATCTCGCATATGCACTAGCCACGCCGCCTGATGCGATCAGCGCGTCTGTCGTGACGTTGATCGATGCGCTGGCCGTGCCGCTCAAGACGACGATCGATTCGATCGCCCCGCTGGTCGAGCCGGCGGTCGACGCGATCGCCTTGGTTATCGAGCCGGCGGTCGACGCGGTCGCCCCGCTGGTCGAGCCTGCGGTCGATGCGGTCGCCCTTTTGATCGAGACGCTCTGACAGCGGGTCTTTTCCTGCTTCCGCAGCACGATCAGAAGCGCGGTCCAGTCGCGCGTCAATGCGGTCACCCCTCATGTCCAGGCGCTTATCGATGCGATCGCCGCGATGGTCCAGGTGCTCATCGATGCGCTTGCCACGACGATCCAGGCGCTCGTTAATATGATCACCGCGATGGTCGAGACGGCCTTCGATGCGGTCGCCGCGCGCATCGACGCGATCAGCGATGGCACCGGCGTCCTGCGCCAGCGCGCTATCGGCGATGAGCGCCATGCCGGCAAACAGGAGACCGAGCTTTGTCGCATCCCATACGGTCCGTGTGTTCATGTTCTTACTCCTTGAAATCAAACATTTAACTGGTTTCTGCATGTACAACGCGTGGCACGCGGCCCGGTTGACAAGAATTCGGGCGCATTGAGGATTATTGTCAAATTGGCCTGCGGGCCGGCGTTCTGGCAATCTCGTGCATCCCCCAGCAAGGACGAATAATGGCCCTGGCAGAGTCCACCGCCACCAACATCGATGCAGAATTTCGCAGGCACCGCATACGCGTGATGCTGGCGATAACGCTCGGCTATGGCTTCATTTATACCTGCCGGCTGGGCCTCTCGATCGTCAAGAAACCGGTCATCGACAATGGCATCTACACGATCGAGGAGCTCGGCACGATCGGCGCGGCGCTTTTTTACAGCTACGCGTTGGGCAAGTTCTTCAACGGATTTCTTTCCGATCACTTCCGGCCGCGCCTTTTTTTCTCGTTGAGCATATTTATCGCCGCGGTCGTCAACCTGTTCATGGGGTTTACGACCTTTGTCTGGGTCGCCGTCGTGCTGTGGGCACTCAATGGATGGTTCCAGGGGATGGCCGCGCCCTCGGCCGTCATCTCGATCACCAACTGGTTCGGCCTGCATGAACGCGGCCGCCGCTACGGCTTGTGGAACGCCTCGCACTCGATCGGCGAAGGACTCACCTTCTATGTCATCGCTGCAATCGTCTCCGCCTGGGGATGGCGTTACGGTTTCATCACGCCGGGCATACTCTGCATTGCGGTCGCTATCTGGGTCTATGCATTCCTCAAGGACGCGCCACCCACGATCGGCCTGCCCGACGTGCATGACTGGCTCGGCGAAGAGACTCAGCTGGATCCGCGCAAGACGACCTGGCAAACCCAAAAGGTCGTCTTCGGCATCAGGGCGATGTGGGTCATCGCGATTTCGAGCGGCCTGATGTACATCACGCGCTACGCCATCAACAGCTGGGGCGTACTCTACCTGCAGGAGACGCGCGGCTTTACGCTGGTCGAGGCAGGATTTTTTCTCGCCATCAACACCGTTGCCGGCATCGTCGGATCCATTGCCTACGGCTACCTGTCAGACAGGGTGTTCGACGCAAAAAGGCCACCCGCGAACCTGGTCTTCGCCGTCGTGGAGGTGCTGGCTCTGCTCGTCATCTTTTACGGCCCGGCCAACGAATACGTGCTCATGCTTGCCTTTGCTCTTTATGGAGCAGCATTGAGCGGTCTCGTGGCCTCGATCGGCGGCCTGTTCGGCGTCGACATCGCGCCGCGCGGCGCCGCCGGCGCCGCCATGGGCTTCGTCGGCGTATTCAGCTACCTTGCCGCAGCGACCCAGGAGAGCGTCAGTGCAGCCCTCATCAGCCGCGGCGTGACCATTGTCGACGGCGTAAGGACTTACGATTTCGACACCGCGATCCTGTTCTGGATCGGATCGTCGGTACTTTCCATGCTGCTTGCCGCTTCGTTGTGGAACACGAAGATTCGGGACTGATGGGACAGGATAGGAAACTGCAGGTATTGCTTTTCGACCTTGGCGGCGTCCTGCTGAAGTTGAACGACCCAGTCGAAATTTTCGGCCTGCAGGGCAGCATAACCGAGTTCAAAGAACGCTGGTTACGCTCTCCATCAGTTCGCACCTTCGAGTCCGGCGCCATCGACACCGAGGAATTCGCCAAAAGAATTGTTGTCGAAGCGGAATTGCCTTACGACTGGCATGAATTCATCGAACGATTCGACGCCTGGCCTGGCCGCCTGTATGACGACACGATTACCTTACTGCAGACGATTCCCGCCAGGTACAGCCGTGCCATCCTGTCTAACATCAATGCATTGCATTGGGGACGGGAAGAAATCGCTGGCATGCTCTCCCCTCACGTTGATCGAATATTCCTGTCGTTCGAAACAGGGTTCGTCAAACCCGATCGCGAGGCATTTGAGCTGGTCACCAGGACCTATGATTGCAGGCCGGACGAAATACTTTTCTTTGATGACACTCCGTCAAGCGTCTCGGCCGCAATGGATATCGGCATGGAAGCAGTACACGTAGTCGGAATCGACGCCGTCGCAGAGACGCTCGTCCGGCGCGGTATATTGAATTGATCCACTGGATTAGCGTGGATGATGATGACATTACCCGGATGGTTGCGGCGCTGAACAAACATCAGATCGCATTCACGACCGGAGCCTGCATCGCATTGATTCTGACCGGCCTTAGGCTGTTCGAGATTTTCGCGCTGCTGTTTGGTTAGCCGCTTGCGCCTGCTCAATAAGAATTACCCGAAGCGGTATGTGGTATTGCTCCGATAACAGTCAATTCAAGTCGCGTTCGTCAAGACGGGATTCGAGTTCCGCGATCCGATCCTGTTGTAATTTCACGACGCGCGTCAATACCGCAACGATTTCCAGCGGCTTCAGTCCTTCGGATTCGGAACTCGCGATGAGGTCAGGTACATTGCCGGCAGTGAAACCGACATACCGCTTCTGATCCTCCCGCGTATAACTGAAAGTAACCGGCTCGATGTTTGCGAGCGCATCCAGTGCCTCTTGCGGGGTTAACTCGACTACGTTTTCCTTATTATTTTCTACCACGGTCTGCGTTTTGCTCTCCGCAACGCGCGTATCGGGCAATTCCTCGAGGACGATCGTCCACTGGGAGCTGATAAACCCCGTTGCACCGCCCGCAATTTCGATTTCGTGCCAACCCGGTAATGAATTGACCATTGACGCCGAATCGCCCTGGTAAAGCCTTCCCACGACTTCGGACTTGTCGTCCGGGTCCATGCGTACATTGACGTATTCCTCGACGGACCCGACCGGCACGACGAACTCCGCCACTGATAACAGCGGCAACATGCATGCTGTAAGCCCAAGCAAGCGTTTCATGTCCAGCTCCTGGTATCGCTCTGTCAGGCCTTTCTGCCATATTCCATAGGATAAAAAAGTGACGCAGGTCCAAACGTCAGCATCTCAATAAAAATCAGCAGCTTACAACGCCTATATTCGCCAAATTGCGACAGTCGGAGCGGTGCCGGCCGGGAACCGCTGCGCGACGCCCGTATGTCTGCGCGCCGCACGAGTTGCTGCTTTTTATTGCCGATCCTTGACGATGACCGAAAACCCCTCGAACTGGTACTCACGCAGTCCGTCGCTGATCGTATAGTCGGTTGCCGTGCCGGACTCGATGTCTGCAAACGCTTTGCCGAGCGCCGTCATGTAGCTCGCATCTGCGACCGGAACGTTGTGTGATGTAAAGGCACGATCAATATCGCTGGCGAGTCCCGACAGCCGTGCCGCGGTTTTCGCGTAATCATCGAAGCTGCCGCCGGGTATGTGCGTATACAGTGGCGCAAGATAAAAACTGTCGCCAGTGAACAGAATCCGGTTTTCGCGATCGATGAGGCAGATCGAATCCGGCGCATGGCCCGGCGTGTGCAGGATTTCGAGCACGCGCCCGCCAATGTCTATCTGGTCGCCCTCGCGTACTATCCTGTCGATCGTGAATGCATGGCTTTGATAGTCGCTTCTGGAAAATCCTTCAGGAAACGGCTTCCACACCCAGCCCTCGCGGAGAAATCCGGCGACCGCGTCCGGCGGACTGCCAAGCGCGCGCTGCCGGGTGTACTCCGTGTCCAGGCCGTAGATTGTATCGAACAGGTGATTACCGCCGATATGATCGTAATGGGTGTGTGAATTCAGAACGACGACGTCGAGTTCCGTCAGTTGATCTACGACGCCGCGGATATTACCGATGCCGAGACCGGTGTCGAACATAAGCGCGAAGTCGTCCCCGACAATCAGGAACGAGATGACTTCCTCGAACTGCCCGGGTTCGTAAATCGCATAGATATTGTCATCAATGAGGTACACCTCGAACCAGTCTTCGCTCTGCCCGATTTTCAGGAACGCGCTCCATTCCGGGCGCGGCAGCGAATCCCACCAGTTATCCTTGTTTGCGCCACGATTCTGCACCTGCTCGTTGTCCGCGACCATTGCCGCAGAATTATCCGAGCGATCGGCGCAGGCGCTTAAGCCCGAAATCGCGCCCAGCATGAGGAG
>JBFFKF010000003.1:0-70267 GCA_041555515.1 Woeseiaceae bacterium | reverse complement strand
GCACAGGCACAGCACAAGGTGTGGGAACTCACTCAACTGCTGATCGATCGCGGCGTCGACGTCAAGTTCGCCATTCACCCCGTCGCCGGCCGCATGCCGGGCCACATGAACGTGCTGCTCGCCGAGGCCGGCGTTCCCTACGACATCATCTACGATGAAGACGAGATCAACCCGGAATTCCCGACCGCCGACGTCGCCTTGATCATCGGCGCCAACGACGTCGTAAACCCGGTCGCACGCAGCGATCCGTCCAGCCCGATCTACGGCATGCCGATCCTGAATGCCGACTATGCGAAGAACGTCATCGTCATCAAGCGTGGCCAGGGCGCCGGATTCTCCGGCATCGAGAACGCGCTGTTCTTCCTGGATCACACGAGGATGTTATACGGGGACGGGCAGGCGATGGCTTCTGCGCTCATTAACGAAGTCAAATCTTTATAAATGAAAAGGCCCCTGTCGGGGCCTTTTCTTATGCCGGACAAAACAGCGATTAACGCGGCGGCTGGTCGGTGGTCCTGTTCCGGATGCGCCGGCGCTGGTGCTGCCGTAATCGGTCGCGAACTGCCTGCCGCTGTTCTGGCGTCATGTTGCGATAGCGCTCCCTGAGCTGTTGCCTGCGATCGGCCGGCAGGTCGCGGAAGCGCTCGAAATTATTGCGGATTCTTGCCTTTTCCCTCGGCGACAGACGCTGGAACTGCTGGTAGCGTTCGCGGATGCGTGCTCGCTGATCTTCGCTGAGGCTTCGCCAGGTATCGAACCGCTGCCTGGCCGCGGCCCGGTCCTCCGTGCCCATCTCGGTCCAGCGCGTCGCGCCTTCGGCAAGGCGTTCGCGGCGCTCGAGCGACAGCATATCCCAGTTCTCTTGCATCGGTCCGAGAACCTCCCGTTGCTCCTCGCTCAGGCTGTTCCAGTTCAGTTGCTCATCCTGCGCCCACGCTGCGCCAGCCAAAACCAGCAGCGATATAGCGATGGCCGGATGAAAATATTTAACTGTCATCGTCTGTCTCCACCGATTCTTTATCTTTCGATGCGGGATCGGTCCGCTTGTCTTCGGACGCAAGCTGCTCAGCGGCTACCTCGCTGAACAGCACCCAATCCTCGTCCGACTCTTCCCAACTACCCAGGTATTCCAGGAACTCGATGTCCGGCATGACTTCGTCATCGGCGGCGACCAGGCCTGCGCATCCCAGGAGCCCCCACAGCAAGGCGAGCTTGAACGCTACCTCCGGTTGTCTCTTGTCAACCGACAACGTCCTCGTCCTCCGGGGTTTCCTCTGGTTCTTCATCGAGATCGATCCAGCTGTAGAACTCCAGATCTTCGAGCATCTCGAAGCTGTCCTCCGTGAGCAGGATCTCGAAATCGGAAGCCGTCGCCTCCGGTGTCAGCTCATCGACCGGCTGGTTGCCCGTCCACAGCACAACAGCAAACACGGCTGCAGCGGCGACGCCCGCCGCGGGCGCCCATTGCACCCACACGGGTTTGGCGGCTGCCAGTTGTTCCAGCGCCGCCTGGCGCCCACGATTGAGACGCGAGCGTGTCTCGCCGTCGAGATTTTCGACGGACTCGTCAAAAAGTTGCTTCGCCTTTTCCGCGAACGCTTGGTCAGCGGCCGTGTCTTTCCGCTCATTCATTGCCAGTGCTCTCCTAATGTCTCGCGCAGCGAATGTACTGCCCGAGAGTAATGTGTCTTTACGCTACCTTCGCTGCATCGCATTGCAGTGGCGGTACCCGCGACGTCGAGGCCTTCGAAAGTCCTCAACATGAACGCCTCTCTTTGCCGGGCGGGCAATTCGCCGAGCGCAATTTCGAGGCTTTGCATCGCCTCTTGCGATTGCAGTTGCTCGTCCGGCGTGCGGCCCATGGGATCAGGTGCCGCGGCGACAGCGTCGTAATCGCTATCGTCGCTACCCGACCGTCTGAACCAAACCATCACGCGACCGCGTACCGCCTGCCGGCGATGCCAGTCGCGAACCTTGTTCTGCAGGATGCGGTAGAAAAGTGGCGTCCATTCGTCCAGTTCGCGTTTTGCATACTTGCGCGCGAGCTGAATCATCGCATCCTGCACCAGGTCGAGTGCCTCATCACGATCGCGGATGGAAATCTCTGCGATTCGCAACGCGCGCTTCTCGATCCCGGCAAAAAATCGATTGAGTTCCTGTTCGCGCTGCAGCGTACTGGCCCCCTTTCGGCCCCCCGACTCGCAAGATACCGCAAAACTCGCGACACAGGCGTTCATCCGATTCTCATCCCTGTTAGCAAAACCATGAGATCCATCTCCACCGTCGTTTAATCTTGACTCCCCTCCGGGAATCATAGGTACTTAACGTCCGGCAGGAGCAAGGGTTGACAGTAAAGCGGCTCTTTTCTGCAGATTATGTAATATCGAAGCGGGCGAGTTACACCACCAGAATGCTTGCAAGTGATTGTTTTAATAATTGATTTTCTCGCGTGTCGCACGGGGGTCGGGTCGCAGTGACTGCAAATCGTCTGCTCCGGGTCGCGATCAATGCGCCTTTGTCCCGCCTTTTCGACTACCTGCCTCCCGATCACGGTAAAGCCGTGCCCGGATGCCGCGTCCAGGTGCCGTTCGGCCGGCAGAAGACGATCGGCCTGGTCATGGAGCTGACAACGCACAGCGAAGTCCCGCAATCGAAGCTTAGAAAAGCGATTGCCGTGCTCGACGACAGTCCGCTTCTCAACGAGGACGACCTGTGGCTTGTCGGCTTCACCAGTGACTACTACCACCACCCGATCGGGGAAGTGGTGGCCGCCGCATTGCCGGCGATGCTGCGGCAGGGCAAACCGCTGGTTTCGCTGGTGCGGAAGATCTCGGCGACCGCAGCGGGCGCTGCTGTCGATTTGCACGGCGTTGCCAAGCGCGCACCGCGCCAGGCGGCGTTACTCGAACTGGTCAGGGACGCCGACGTGATCAGTTTCGCCGAGCTCGACGAAGCCATGCCCGGCTGGCGGCGCCTGAAGAAAAATCTTCTCGACAAATCGCTGATTGAAGAATTCGAGACATCCGACGACGCGGACGAGCGAGATTCGTTCGCCAACGTCGAGCAGGCCGACGCGCCGGAACTCAACGCGGATCAGGCAAAAGCACTGGCGGCCATTCGCTCATGCTCCGGTTTCAGGGTGAGTCTCATCGACGGCGTTACCGGCAGCGGCAAGACGGAAATTTACCTGCGCCTGATCAGCGAGGTAATCGACGCCGGTCGCCAGGTACTGGTGCTGGTTCCCGAGATCGGGCTGACGCCGCAGCTCGTCAGGAGATTCAGGACGCGGCTGGGATTCGAACCGGTGTTGATGCATTCGGCGCTGACGGACACGGAGCGCCTTGCCGCCTGGCGTGCGGCGCGGCGCGGCTCGGCAAAGTTGATCCTCGGAACGCGCTCTGCCGTTTTTACGCCGCTGAAACAGCCGGGCCTGATTATCGTCGACGAGGAACACGACAGCTCGCTGAAGCAACAGGAAGGATTGCGTTATTCGGCGCGCGATCTCGCGGTCGTAAGAGGCAAACAAAAGGATATCCCGGTCGTGCTGGGTTCCGCGACGCCGTCCCTCGAGTCGCTGCAGAGATGCCGCGACAGTGCATACGCGCATTTGCGATTGCCGACCAGGGCCGGCAAAGCCGTGCCGCCACTGCTGCGCCTTGTCGACCTGAGGAAACACCAGTCGAGCGACGGCTTGAGCGTTCCCGTGATTTCTGCGATCACCGATAACATTCGTCGCGGCGAACAGTCACTGGTGTTTCTCAATCGACGCGGCTTTGCGCCGACCTTGATTTGCACGGCTTGCGGCCGCATCGCGGATTGCGATCGCTGCGACGCGCGCATGACGGTTCATGCGGCGAAGCATCAGCTGATGTGCCACCACTGTGGCGCGAGCCGGCCAATCGATCATGCGTGTCCGGATTGCGGCAGTGCGTGCAAACCGTTGGGCCAGGGAACGGAGCGGCTCGAGGATACATTGCGAAACCGTTTCCCGGCCGACGAAATTGCCCGTATCGACAGTGACAGCACCCGCATCAAGGGCACGATGAAAAGGGCGCTTGCTGCCGCGACTACCGGCGAGACCAAGATCCTGGTTGGTACGCAAATGCTGTCCAAAGGACATCATTTTCCGAACCTGACGCTGGTCGTCGTCATAAATGCGGACCAGGGACTTTTCAGCACCGACTTTCGTGGCAGCGAACGGCTGGCACAAAGCCTCATCCAGGTCGCCGGTCGGTCCGGCAGGGAGGCGCGCCAGGGCGAGGTCATCATTCAGACTGCATTCCCGCAGCATCAGTTCTGGTCGGAACTCATGAGCGGTGGCTATGAACGCGTCGCTGAAACCGCGCTCGAGGAAAGAGAAAAAGCCGTCTGGCCGCCTTTTTCCCGGCTGGCTTTATTGCGCGCTGCCGCTGCCAACCGGCAGGATGTCTATGACTTCTTGAACGCGGCGAGAAAGATCGCAGAGGACCAGGCTATTCCTGATGTGCGGATCCTCGGTCCGGTCAGCGCACCGATGGAAAGAAAGGCCGGTCGTTACCGGGCACAGCTGCTGTTACAGAGTCGTGGGCGCCGCGGCTTGCACGCAATGCTGCAAGCGCTCCGTGCCGCGCTCGAGCGCAGCAAATCTGCCAGGCGCGTCAGATGGTCGATCGACGTCGATCCGATCGAGCTGTTTTAAATCTGCTTTGTATGAGGCGTCACGGCTCTTTGCTCTCGTACATCCATATTCGAAAAAGTCGCTCCTGCAAGCTGATTTCATCTATATAATCCTCATCCCCCAAGACCCTGATTTATCTCAGTTGAAATCCAGCATTTCACAACTCGTCGAGGAGGCGCTCAAAAGCTTGCCTGACCTCGCAAAGTCGCCGGAGGTTTCATCGGTCACGGCAACGGTGGAGCGTACGCGCGATGCACGACACGGGGATTTCACGACCAACATCGCGATGCGTCTTGCGAAATCAGAGGGCAAGAACCCGCGGGATATCGCAACTCAGATTATCGAAAAGATTCCCGATAGCGAACTCGTCGACAAAGTCGAGCTGGCCGGGCCGGGTTTCATCAATTTTCACGTAAGCAAAATTGGCCTGCATCGCGAGCTGGCGAGGATCCACCAGGAAGGCAAATGTTACGGACACCAGGAGACGAGGCCGAGCCCCAAAATACTCCTCGAGTTTGTTTCCGCGAATCCGACCGGCCCGTTACACGTCGGACACGGACGTCACGCATCGTACGGTGCGACGCTCGGAAACCTGCTCGAGGCTGCGGGCTTCGACGTCGACCGCGAGTATTACGTCAATGATGCGGGCCGGCAAATGGACATACTCGGCGTCAGCGTGTGGCTCCGTCTCCTGGAGCAGCAAGGCGTGACAATCGGGTTTCCGGAAGCTGCTTATAAGGGCGATTACATACGGCAGATCGCGGCCGGGCTGGATACGAGCGGCATACCCGAGGTAAGTGCCGCCAGCCTGGCTGACGGTCTTCCGGCCGACACGCCGGACGGTGACAAGGAAGCGTACATCGAGGCATTGATTGCCAAGGGACATGAACTGCTTGGTATTCATCATTTCCAAAGGATTCGAAAGCAGGCGCTGGATTCGATTCTCTCTGACATCGAAGCCGATCTGGCCGATTTCGGCGTGACTTTCGACCGCTGGTTTTTCGAGCAAAGCCTGACCGACGATCATCTCATTCGCGATGCGCTACTCATTCTCGAGGAGCGCGGCATGCTGTATGAGAAAGACGGCGCAACCTGGTTCAAGGCGAGCGAATTCGGCGACGAGAAAGATCGCGTCGTTGTCCGCGAGAACGGCAAGACGACCTACTTTGCATCCGACATCGCGTATCACAACGACAAGCGGAAACGTGGCTACGACTATCTTCTGGACGTGCTCGGATCGGATCATCACGGCTACCAGGCAAGGGTGCGGGCCGGCCTCGAGGCGATGGGATATGACGGCGATTGCCTGGAAGTCCGCCTTATGCAGTTCGTCAGCCTGTATCGTGCGGGCGAGAAGCAGTCGATGTCGACGCGATCCGGCGAGTTCGTGACCTTGCGCCAGTTGCGCGAGGAAGTCGGTAACGATGCCGCGAGATTCTTTTATGTGACCCGCTCGAACGACCAGCACCTCGATTTCGATCTCGAGCTCGCGAAGAGCCATTCGGCGGACAATCCTGTTTATTACATCCAGTACGCACATGCGCGGGTCGCCAGCGTATTCCGGCAACTCAATGAAAAATCGTTGCAATACGACGAGTCTGCCGGCCTGGAGAATCTCGATCTGCTGGAGGAGATGCATGAAAAATCACTGATGACGAGCCTGAGCCGTTTCCCCGAGGTGATAGAACTCGCCGCCAACAACCGCGCGCCACAACACCTGGTGCATTACCTGCGAGAGCTCGCCAACGAGTTTCACACTTACTACAACGCGCATACATTCATCGTCGACAACGATGCGCTGCGGAATGCCAGGCTCGCGTTGATAACGGCAACCCGCATCGTCATAGCAAGCGGCCTGAAGATTATCGGCGTGTCGGCGCCGGACTCGATGTAGCTTCGCATGGCAAAACGCAAGCGAAAACGCAGCAGGAGACGAAAACAGCAGGAGTACCCCGGCTGGGTATGGATGTTGTTCGGCCTGTGCATTGGCTTGTCCGTGGCTTTTGCGATTTACATGAAAGACCGCGAGGTGAGCGGACAGGCGCAGCCGGTTGCGGCAGCGCCCGCGAGCATGGCAGGCGCAATCGACGAAAGCAGCGAAGCCGGCGCAGAAGCCCCGGCGGAAGAGCCCGACCGACGCTTCGACTTCTACGACATGCTGCCCAACTTCGAGGTCATTATTCCCGAGCAGGAGCCCGACGTCCGCCAGGACATGGGTCCGAAGCTCATCGAGCAACCCGGTACATACGTGCTGCAGGCCGGCTCGTTTACGGAGTATGGCGACGCGGATCGCCGCAGGGCGCAACTGGCGCTGCAGGGTATCGAATCACGCATCCAGCGCGTGACCATCGACGACACGACCTATCATCGCGTGCGCATCGGTCCGACGCGCGACCTCGACGAACTGAACTTGATGCGGGCCCGCCTGCGCGAAGCAGACATCGACGTGCTGCGCATTCGCCTCGGTGACTAGGAAAGCCCTCGTCTGTATCGTGCTGTGCGCCGGCGGTTGCGCCATGCAAACTGTGCCGCAGGCGCCAACCCCGGAGCCGCAACCACCTTCTGCAGAAACGCCGGCACCCGAGGCACTCGCAAAGCCTGCGCGAGACCTGGCTGCCATGCGACTGCGCATAGCGGCCGTCGGCGACATGATGCTGGGAACGGACTATCCGGAGAATCATCTGCCCGACGACGATGGCGTCGGATTCCTGAGGCACGTCACGCCGGTTCTTGCCGACGCCGACATCGCCTTCGGCAATCTCGAAGGCGTACTGCTCGACGGTGGCGAACCAGGAAAGAAATGCAGTAACCCGGATGCCTGTTACCTGTTTCGTTCGCCGTCCCGTTACGTGCAGCATTTCGTCAACGCAGGCTTCGATGTGCTGAGCCTCGCAAACAACCACGCAAGAGATTTCGGAGAAGAAGGACGCCTCGCGAGCATGCAGACGCTCGCGGCAGCCGGCATTGCTCATTCCGGGCTCGAAGGCGACTTCGCCTCGCTCAACGTCAACGAACTCGACGTGGCCGTGCTCGCATTCGCGGTGACGAAGAATTCCAACATGATGCTCGACTACGACATTGCTGCCGAAACGGTTGCCGATCATGCCACTCGTCACGACATCGTCATCGTTTCCTTTCATGGCGGCGCGGAAGGGCAAGACGTCACCAGGCTGCCGTTCGCAGAAGAGGAATACTTCGGCGAACCGCGCGGCGACGTCGTCAGATTTTCCAGACTGATGGTGGATGCCGGTGCGGACCTCGTCATCGGTCACGGACCGCACGTCGTCAGGGCCGTCGAGCGATACCGTAATCGCCTCATTGCATACAGCCTCGGAAATTTCGCGACCTATTACGGCATCAGCGTGGCCGGCATCAAGGGGATCGCGCCGATTCTTGTGGCAACGCTGGACGGCGAGGGGAATTTCGTCGCGGGAAGGATCCACTCGACGATACAGCTGCGACCCGACGGGCCGTCGATCGACCGGCGAGACCGGGCGCTCAACCTGATGCGAAGCCTGAGTTTGCTCGATTTCACCACGCCCGGACTGGTGTTCAATCCCGATGGCAGCCTTGCGCCGGCGCCACGGATTTTCGGATTGCCTTGAGCGGCATTAGAATTAAACGAACGACTGAATTACGATAAAAACTGACAAACCCCTCCCGGTAGACGCAATGAGAAAAATCCTCCTGATCACCGCGCTGGTGACTGTTCTCCTTTTCCACATTACGGCATTCGCGGCGCCGCTCGAGATCTCGCGCGCCGAGGACGTCGGCATGTCCTCCGAGCGCCTGGTGAATTTGAAACGGCAACTACAGCGTTTGCTGGACGAGGAAGAAACCGGTGGATTCCAGGTCCTGGTGTCGCGGCGCGGCAAGGTAGTGCTGTACGAAAACCTCGGTTTAGCCAAGGTCGAAGAAAACGTCCCGGTCTCCGACGCAACCCTGTTCCGCATTTACTCGATGACCAAGCCGGTCATCGGCGTCGCCATGATGATGCTTTATGAGGACGGACTGTATTCGCTTACCGACCCGCTATCCAAGCACATCCCCGAGTTTGCCGACTTGCAGGTATACGCTGGCGAAGACGAACACGGAAATCTGCAGCTGGAGCCGATGGAGCGGCAACCGACTATTCAGGATCTCCTGCAACATACCGCCGGTTTTACCTATGGCATCTTCAGCGACACCCCGGTCGACAGGCAGTATCTCGACGCCGACATGGTCAGCAACGGCCAGTCACTGCAGGATTTTATCGACAAACTGGCGACTATCCCGTTGCTATACCAGCCTGGTACGCGATGGCACTACAGCGTCGCGGTCGATATACAGGGATACCTGATCGAAAAATGGAGCGACATGAGGCTCGGCGATTTTCTGAAAGAGCGTCTCTTCGATCCGCTCGGCATGGACCAGACGATGGGCTGGGTGCCGCCGGATAAGACCGCTTTGCTCGCCGGCATTTACACCCACAACGGGAGCGGCGTCAGGGAACCGTACGCCGGCGACTCGCACCTGGACTTCTTCAGTCCGCCGAGCGCCTTCAGCGGCGGCGCCCAACTGATTTCGACCAGCGATGACTATTGGCGATTCTGCCAGATGCTTTTGAACGGCGGCGCCTTCAATGGCGAGCGCTTTCTTTCACCTTTGACAGTTGAAATGATGTCGCAGGATCGCTTGCGGCAGCCGGCACGCATGCCGGACGGCAGGGGGTTCGGTTTTAATTTCGACGTTATTACCGATAACACGCGACTCGCCTACCCAGCGAGCAACGGCGAGTTTTCATGGACCGGTCTCGCGAGCACGATCTTCTGGATCGATCCGGAGCAGGAACTGATCGCGATCATGCTGACGCAGTACATGCCTTATCGCGGCACTTTCTATAACGAACTGCTGCATCGCCTCGTGCGCGCCGCGGTCATCGAATAACACATTCGGAAATCCCGGTAATGTCGTTGCCTCTTATCGGCCCTGAGCAGGATTTCGCGATCTGGGCGGTCCTGATCGCACTCGCGGGTTTCGGCTTCTGGTGCGAGCGATATTCATGGGGCAGAAAATATTCAGGCGTGATGTTACTGATCACCGCCGCCATCGTGCTCGCCAACCTGCGCATCATTCCCACCTCGGCGCCCGTGTATGACGTCGTGTGGGATTACCTCGTACCGATCGCCATTCCCTTACTGTTGTTTCATGCCGATCTCAAGCGAATATTCAAGGAATCCGGCCCGACGCTCATCGCGTTCATTATTGGCGGCGCGGCCGTGGTTGCCGGTGTGCTGATCGGCATTTCATTGTTTGATCTCGGCCCGGAAGAAGCAAAACTCGCCGGCATCTTCACCGGCACTTACATCGGCGGCGGATTGAATTTTGCGGCGGTGGCTGAGGCCACCGCGATGCAGGATGACAACATGCTGACTGCTGCTGTCGCAGCGGACCAGGTCATCACCAACCTGCATTTTCTGTTGATCATCCTGATCCCGGGAATCGCCTGGATCGCCAAACACTACCCGACGCACCATATGGACAATGCCATCCTTTTCGATGCCGAATCGGAGTCCGTGCATCGAATTCCCGATCTCGATCTTGCCGGCCTGGTAACCGGACTGGCACTCGCTTTCGCCCTGGCGGCGATCGGCAAAGTCATCGCCGACCTTGCCGGCATGTCCGATTACTCGATCCTGGTCATTACGGTGCTGGCACTGATCGTCGCAACGGTTTTTCCGAAGCAGGTCGAAAAACTTTCCGGTCACCGGGAAGCCGGTAACGTGATGATGTTTATTTTCCTTGCCAGCATCGGCGCCGGTGCCGATGTCTGGCAGCTCATCGAAATTGCACCAATCCTGTTTCTTTTCGCGTGTGTGATCATTGCCGTGCACCTGGTGATTTTGTTCGGCATCGGAAAATTCCTGAAACTGGATCTCGCAGAACTGGCGATGGCATCTGCTGTTCTCATCGGCGGACCGGCGAGTGCACCGGCACTCGCGTCAGCGAAAGGTTGGCGTGACCTGTTGATCCCGGGGCTGCTGCTTGGTTCTTTAGGATATGCCGTCGGCAGTTTTATCGGCGTTTCAGTCACCGAATGGTTGCGCTAGCCGAGTAATCAGGCGTATGTCCGCTTTCGGCCAGAAGCGGACATTGCAGCAAAAGGGAACCCCGCCGAAGCGGGGTCTTTTTTTCATCGAGGTCAAAATATGCCTGACCCAGCGCAAATGTAATGCGCAGATCAGTCAGCTACAGGTACCGCCGCGGTCGCGGCAACGCGCCATTCGCCATCAACTTTTTGCCATACATGCATGCTCCAATGTGCATCGGGCGCCGGCATGCTATGAACCATCACCGCGATATCGTCGGTCAAGAATTGCACTTTATAGTCACCCGCCGCATAGGGCCCAGTCGCCGGTTCGGCGCTGTCAGCCTGCTCGAGCATCGCCCCTTTGTCGCCAGGACCATCAGCACTAACCGCAATAATGTCGTCCAGCAACATCGGCGCCAGGGCATCGGCTCCTTCAGATTCACCCCATTTCTTATCAAGCTGGATAAGTGTGTCGGTATCGTCAGCGACAGCGAGTCCCGCAGAAAACAGCAGGACTGTCGCTAAACTCAGCATCTTTATTGTTCTCATTCTTTTCTCCTAAACCGGCACGATCGTGCCGTTGCCAGGTAGTTTAGAACATTAGCCGCAAATTTCCCTCGGCTGGCCGAATGACAATGTCCGCTTTCCGCAAGAAGCGGCCGTTTCCACGACATCAGCTTATCGACCGTCGGCACTTGCTGACCCGCGAGCCTAAGCCTATTGTGCGCCCAACACCGCTTCCGCCTCACGACGCACATAGTGTCGAATCTGCAGCAACTGTTCGTCGCTGAGGTGCTCGTAGATCGGCATGCCGTTGTGCTGCCGGTTACCCGCACGAACCACGTCGGCGAACGCTTCTGTAGAGGCGAGAACCGGTGACGCCCTCAGATCAGGCGCCATGCCCGGTGAGATGGCATCGAAACCGTGACACACTGCGCAGCGCACGCCGTATTCGTAAACGCCCTGCTCGGCCATCGCAGCATCCATTTCAAACTGCGGCATCTCGATCGGCTGCGCGGCTGCGGGCGGCGGCTGCTCCGGCAGAGCCGTATCGCCGTCCAGCGAGAACGCGACCAGGCGCCGGTCGTGAACGCCATATGCCCAGCCATTGGCGACGGATATATCCCCGCCCAGGCCGGCCGGCCCACCGCCATAGCCGACGAGTACCGCGAGGTACTGTTTGCCGTCGACGGAATAGGTGACCGGCGGCGCTGAAATACCAAGACCCAGGTTATATGACCAGAGCTCCTCACCCGTCGTCGCATCGTAGGCGCGCAAGGTGCCGTCTACCCGGCCCTGGAACACGAGGTTGCCGGCCGTGGTCATGGTGCCGGGATTCCCCATACCGTAAATCGGGACTTCCCACGCCACCGTATTCGTCACCGGGTCGCGCGCCTGCAGTGATCCTGCGACGTGCGAGCGATCCTCTGCCCATGACCAGGCGACGGCCGTCGTGTCGCCTTCGAACACCGCCGATTGCCAGGAGTCGGAATCGACGCCTTCGTCGTTATAGATGGCCGACATCTGGATGGTCGGGATGTAAACGAGTCCGGTCATCGGGTTGTACGACATCGCATTCCAGCTATGGCCGCCGATCGGCGACGGCGAAATGCGTTCTTCGCCATCCTCGTAGCGCGCACCCGGTCGCTCGACAGGCCGGCCGGTCTCCAGGTCGACATGGGTGGCCCAGTTGATCTCCACATAGGTTTCGGCAGACAACAGCTTGCGCTGTTCGCGGTCGTGCACGTAGAAAAAACCGTTCTTTGGCGCCTGCATCATGGCCTTGACCGTTTTGCCATCGATCTCCAGATCGGCCAGTACGATGTCCATGTTGGAGTTGTAGTCCCAGGTCTCGCCGGGCGTATTCTGGTAATGCCAAAGGTATGCACCAGTGTCGGGATCGAGCGCGACGATGGAGTCGAGGAACAGGTTATCGCCGCCGCCGGGACTACGGACCTTTTGATTCCAGGGTGCACCGTTGCCCGTACCGATGTAGACGACGTCGAGATCGGCATCGTAGGTAAACCCGTGCCAGGCGTTACCGCCACCACCATACTCCCACCACTCGCCGGTCCAGGTCTTGGCCGCCATTTCCATGGTCTCGTTCTCGAAGCCTTTTGCCGGATTGCCGGGCACGATGTAAAACTTCCAGAGAAACTCGCCGGTCTCTGCATCGTGCGTCACTACATAACCGCGGTTCGGCCCTGCCTCCGTGCCGCCAGAACCAATCATGACCTTGCCTTTGAAGATCTTCGGTGCACCCGTGTTATAGAGCGGCATGCCCTGGTCATAGATGCGCTGGCTCCAGACCTGTTTACCGCTGGCACGATCGACGGCGATCAGGCGGCCGTCCCATGTCGCCTGGTATACCTTGTCCTTCCAGATACCGATGCCGCGATTGTGCTCCCAGCCGATGCGCATATCGGAGTGCTCGTATACCTTCGGATCCCACATCCAGATCTCTTCGCCCGAGCCGGCATCTACCGCGCGGATTCGGTTCATGCTCTCGACGAAATACATGACACCGTCGACAACCAGTGGTGTGGACACGAGGCCACGCGCATCCGGCAGCTCCATATACCAGTCAACGCCGAGACTACCGACATTGCTGTCATTCACCTGGTCGAGCGGACTGAATCGTTGCTCGGAATAGGTTCGTCCGAATGCGAGCCAGTTCTCGCCAGCCGATTCGTCGCTCATGGCCGCATCGTCGACTACAGTCCCGTCTGAGGTGCGTGTGACCGATGGCGCTTCTTCAGGCGCGGGCTCTCCAGAACAACCCGATGCGAACAAGATAACTAGAATTAGCCCCAGGACTACCGGTATTTTCATTCCTATTCTCCCGGTTGTATGACTGGCCGCTTACCCTCGTTAGCGGCCATTTGCAGTAAGTCTAGCCGAATATCCGCTTCGGGGATAAGAGCGTACGTTCAGATGTGGGAAATTAACGGTTTTGCCGACGAACGGCTGGCTCGCAGTAAAAGTCAGGAAATTTCTGAGGGCAGCGCAGCCATGTTAATAAAACAGGCCGTCGAATTCTCGCTCGTAGATTTTTTGCATAAATTGTTCGGGCAACTGCAGGTCATCAACCAACTTGGCAAGCAGCTTCATTTCTTCCGCGTCTTTCTGATTGTCCGCTGCAATTACGCACAGAACCATGAACATTAGATCTTCTTTCTGGCTGCGCGTCAGCGCTTCGTTGACGGAATCCACAACCTCATCGAGTTGATCACGGCTTGGAAGCTCGCCCGCCGCACGGGTAACAAGCTCCAGCGCCTCATCCGACTTGAGTCCGAAGCGTTTACACAGCAAATTCACTATGCGTATATTTTCTTCGGGCGAAATACCGCCATCGCTACTGGCAACCAGCGCCAGTAGCGACGCGATCAATATCTGCGTTTCATAATCGCTCACAACAGTATCGCTCGCGATCCTGACGCCAGTTTTCTCAATGATAAGATCTAGCAGCGACATAGCGGGGATGATATCAGTAGCAAGGCATGATGTCCGCTTTCGGGGCAAGGCGCCCGTTCGGTCTCCCTGGCATTGTTATTTGCCGCACTACTGCACCTGCTCGGTAGTCCAGGTCTCTAAGATTTCCAGGTACTTGGGAAAATAACCGCCAGTCAGGGCTCCGCTCCAGTGCGCCAGTGAGTGTCCAAGGCCCTCGAACACGATGTAGCTGATGTCCTTGTCGTATTCATCGCGCAATTCATCGAGAAATTCGACGCAATCGGCCGTTGGAACGTTAACGTCGATCTCGCCGAACACGTAATACATCGGCACTTCGATTTCCTTCAGGAAGGGTCCGGGATCGTAAGAAGAATCAATCGCAAAACCAGTGTAGAAGTCGCGGTCATATGGTCGCAGCTCTTCGGGCAATACCTCTTTTGCATGTGGAATCGTTTGCCGAAGCATTTGCAGATCCGCATTGAGCACATCGCGTTCCGGGCTATGCGCAAGCGATGCATCGAATCCTGCTGCCTGGTAATAGCGCCACCTTCTTTCCGTGGCATCGATCAGCTTTTCCAGGTCGGACTCGGCGATTCCCGCTTCCAGATATTCGTTGCGCGCTTCCCAGAGAACGGTATCGATCCATGGCAACGGTGGGCCGACGCGGTTGAAGATGAATGCGATATTGCCGGCACGAAACGCGATCTCGGGTGTGAACCAGCCGCTCTCACTGTTTCCGAAAAGTCCGATGCGACTCGCGTCGATATCGTAACGGGATCTCAGGTATTGAACCGCGGCAATGGCATCGCTGATGAAATCACCGTATAGCGCCGAATCGAAGTCCCCGCTGCTGTCACCGACACCGCGCTTGTCATAAAGAAGCACGGCAAAGCCGCTGCGTACCAGCGTGTTCGCTGTGACCTTGTATGACGGGCCGTCGAGAGACTCCGGCCCCGAGCCGTGCAGCACGATCGCCGCGGGAAAGCTGCCCTCTTCGGCCGGCTTGATCAGCAGCCCCGACAGCACGATTTCGCCGTTCCGAAACGTGATCTCTTCGGTCGGCGACCAGAACATGAGGTATTGAACGACGTTATAAGCGACGATCGCCACAAGCAGCGCAAAAGTCCATGCGAAGAGTGTGCCGAGCTTTCTCACGATATCGATACCCCGATTGACCCGTTCTCCGCTTCGGGCTGCGGCTTCTGCGCACCGTATGCTTGGTTCGGTGCGGGCGCGACAGGCCAGCTTGAATAGATTCCTGTAGTATCCCCGGAATTCACGAATACGGGCAAGTTACCGACGAGGCGGCTCGATGCAAGCAATTGTTGACACCATAAACAGCTGGGTCTGGAGTTATTGGCTTGTTGGGCTTTGTCTCGGCGCGGGCCTGATGTTCTCGATTCTCACCCGTTTTCTGCAAGTCCGGCATTTTCGCGAGATGATCCGCCTGCTTTTTTCCAGCAAGGAGTCTGACAAGGGCATCTCGTCATTCCAGGCACTGGCGGTCTCGCTTTCGGGTCGCGTAGGCACCGGCAATATCGCCGGCGTAGCCGCGGCCATCGGTTTTGGCGGGCCGGGCGCTGTCTTCTGGATGTGGGTCGTTGCATTTCTCGGCGCCTCGACGGCTTATGTAGAGGCTGCATTGGGGCAGATCTACAAGGAAGTGGATGAAGGCCAGTATCGCGGTGGACCTGCCTTCTATATCGAGAAGGCGATGGGACAGAAATGGTACGGCTGGCTGTTTGCGGTGACGACGATCATTGCGGTCGGATTGCTGCTGCCGACCGTACAGGCTAACGCGATCAGCACATCCGCCGAGATCGCGTTCGGCATGAACGGATCATTCGATACTGTTCTCGGAACGATCAGTGTCACCAAGCTGACCGCGGCGATCGTGGTCGTGACCATTCTCGGCATCATCATCTTCGGCGGCGTCAAGCGAATCGCGCATTTTACGCAAGTCGTCGTGCCATTCATGGCACTTGCCTACATCCTGACCGCGGTCGGTATCGTTATTCTTAACATTACGGAATTGCCGAGAGTCATCGGTCTGATCATCAATGATGCATTCACGCCCATGGCCGGCGTCGGTGCGGCTATCGGCTGGGGCGTGAAACGCGGCGTTTACTCCAATGAAGCCGGCCAGGGCACGGGGCCACACGCCGCCGCGGCCGCAGAGGTACAGCACCCGGCGCAGCAGGGTCTGGTGCAGGCGTTTTCGGTATACATCGATACGCTTTTCGTCTGCTCGGCGACCGCGTTCATGATCCTGATCACAGGCGCATATAACGTGCATGGCGGCGACGGTGGTTTCATCGTGCAGAACCTGCCGGCAACCACGGACGCAAACAGTTCTGCGTTCACGCAACTGGCCGTCGACAGTGTGCTAACAGGAGTCGGCAAACCTTTCGTCGCGTTTGCGCTGTTCTTCTTTGCGTTTACGACCGTGCTTGCTTACTACTACATCGCCGAAACCAACATCGCGTACCTGAGGCGCTTCTTCCGCTTTCCCGGCGAAATGGTGTTCCTCAAGCTCATGCTGATGGCATCTGTCTTCTACGGCGCGGTCAGGACGGCGACCCTCGCCTGGGGTCTCGGCGATATCGGCGTCGGGCTCATGGCCTGGCTGAACATCGTCGCCATCCTGATCCTGTTTTTCATGGGCAAGCCGGCGCTCAAGGCGCTCGCCGACTATGAACGGCAGAAAGACGCCGGCGTCGAAACCTATAGCTTCGATCCGGAAGCACTCGGCATCAAGAACGCCGACTTTTGGAGCGGACGAAAGACCTAAAAACTCTTATTAATACGCAAGGGGGAATGATCATGCGTCGATACCTGTGCGCAATATTTCTGTGTGTCTTCCCGTGGCTGCCGCAATACGCGGCGTTCGCGGCTGAGGCGGCCGAACAAAAAGCGATATTGGTGACCGGTGCCAGCACGGGCATTGGCCGCAATATGGCCGAGATGCTGGCGGCGAACGGCTACTTCGTCTACGCCGGCGCCCGCAAACCGGCTGACTTGCAAGCACTGAGTGCCATGGACAACGTCCAGGGTATCCGCCTGGACGTGACCGTCCAGGCAGATATCGATGCCGCTGTCGAGACCGTTCGCGACGCCGGCAGGGGCCTGTACGGCCTGGTCAACAACGCCGGTGTCGCTATAGTCGGGCCGATGATCGAAGTCGACGAGGGGGACATGCAGTTCCAGATGGACGTCAACCTGTTCGGCCCGTACCGGGTGACCAAAGCATTTGCGCCGCTGATCATCGAAAGCCGGGGGCGCATCACGACGACCGGTTCTATCTCCGGAATCCTGTCGTCCGGATTTTTGGGCTCTTACAGCATGAGCAAACACGCCGTCGAAGCGTATACAGATGCACTCGCTACCGAGATGGAGAAGTTCGGGGTCCGCGTGAGCGTAATCGAACCGGGCAATTACAATTCAGCGATCGGTACTTCGTTGCTACGTTGGTTGCAACAGCGCGATTACACCGCCGAAGGATCGTTGTTCGCGGAGGAATGGCGCGGCATCCTGGACGGCACGGGCGACCGTTCGCAATTCAAGGAACCGGACGAGGTGTCGGCGGCAGCCATGCATTTCTTTTCGGCCGACACCCCGAAACGTCGGTACATGGTGGTACCGAACGAGGGTGAAGCCGAGAGGACGATCAAAAAGGCGATCGAGGAACTCGTGCAGTTAAATGAAGGTCACGAATACAGCTACGATCGCGAGACCTTGATCGCTATGCTCGACGAGGCATTAGCCGCTTCCGATTTTTGACAGCCAGGAGTCGACCTTATTCTTCGCCTCCGGAGACCGAGCGAAAATCCACGCCGAGTGACCGCAGCTTGCGATACAGGTGTGTGCGCTCCATGCCGACACGCTGCGCCAGCTTGCCGACCTTGCCGTCGCAGAGCTGCAGCTGTTGTTGCAGATAGGCGCGCTCGAATTGTTCGCGCGCCTCGCGTAACGGCAGTGACAACAGGTCCTGTTTGACGAGCGGCTCGCCGGTTTCCGCGGCGCCGCTCAGTTCCTTCTCGACCTCGTCGAGCGAGATTTCTTCGCCAGAGCCCGTCAGCAACAGGCGCCGCACGAGATTCTTCAGTTCCCTGACGTTGTCCGGCCAGGGGTAGTTGCGCAGTCGGTTCTGCGCCGCCACGCTGAAACGCCGGAAGGCCACATCTTCGCTGTCGATCAGCCTGTCGACGTAATAACTGAGAAGCTCCGGTACGTCTTCCGCGTAATCCCTGAGCGGCGGTACCTGCAGCGTCAATGTATTCAGGCTGGAGACGAGTTCGCGGCGCAGCGTGCCGCTGTTAATCGCGTTTTCATAATCGGCTTTAATGGTTGCCAAGACCCTCGCCTGATACTTGACCGGCTCATGGCCGCCCGACCTCAGGAATTCTCCCTGCTCCAGAACGCTCAACACGAGTTTCTGTGCCAGGTCGCAGAGTTCCGACAGGTCGTCGATGACCAGCGTGCCGTTCCTGGCGCGCTCGAAATATCCGCTCTGCACGTCGTCACCGTTCTCACGGCCCAGTAACTGCTCCTCGGCGTTACTGTCAGTCAGTGACGCGGCAAGCAGGCTGACGAGCGGCGCCTCCGAGCGATTACTCATGGCATGGATATACCGCGCAAAGGCCCCGCGGCCTGTTCCCGGTTCGCCGATCAGCAGCACCGGCGCATCGTGCTTCGCGATTTGCTGAATTTTTTCGCGCAGGTTCTTGATGAGCGGGCTGCGGCCGACCGGCGTCAACAACGAGGGAAACAGGCTGCGCGCGGGCACGCTCTGCTTGCGGGATTCGTCGAGTGCTCGTTCCACCGTGCGCAGGAGTTTCGCCAGCGACAGCGGCTTTTCGACGTAGTCGAATGCGCCTAGGCGCGTCGCCTCGACGGCCGTGTCGACGGTGCCATGACCGGACATGATCACGACGGGACAATCGAGGTCCCCCGGCTCCGACCATTCGCGAAGCAGGCTGATGCCGTCGGTATCCGGCATCCAGATGTCGAGCAGCACAAGATCGAACTTCTCCTTGTCGCGGGCACTGCGCGCCTCCGCAGCATCCGCCGCGACCGTCACCTCGTACCCTTCTTCTGACAGGATCTCGTCGATTAGCGCGCGAATATCGCCTTCGTCATCGACGACCAGCACATGTGATGTGCTCATGCTCTTTCCCTCCGTATTTCGGCGCGACCAGGCAGCTTCGTCATCATCTTTTCTCTAGCCGCCTCGTCGACCGGCAATTCAATTCGGATCTCCGCTCCGCCTTGTTCGCGGTTTTCCGCCCGTATCGTTCCTGCATGTTCCTCCACGAGCTTCTTGACGATCGCCAGTCCGAGCCCCGTGCCTTTCGGCTTTGTCGTCACGTATGGGTCGAACACCTGGCTGATTTGCCCGGTGTGGAAACCCGGACCGTTGTCCGCTACGACGATCTCCACGACGTCGACATCGTGCACTTCGCCCGCGCTTACCGAAACCTCGATGCGCCCGTCGGTCGTGTTTTCGAGCGCTTCGATCGCGTTGCGGATCAGGTTGTGCAGAATCTGTCTGATGCGACCGACGTCGGCTTCGACATCGGGCAGGTCGGAACTCGTTTTGAGAGCAATCTCGATATCGCTTTCCTGGGCGCGGTAAAGGTCGACGACTTCATGCGCGAGCTTTTCCATACTAAACAGGTTGATATCGATATCCGGCGCACGTGCATAATCACTGAACGCGTTCACCATTTCCTTCATGGCCTCGACCTGCTGCACGATCGTATGCGTTGCACGATCGAGCACCTGCGCGTCTTCGTCGCCGAGCGTATTCAGGTATTTGCGGCGCATTCTCTCCGCGGAAAGCTGAATCGGCGTTAACGGGTTCTTGATTTCGTGCGCGAGGCGCCGTGCGACTTCACCCCAGGCCGCGTCGCGCTGTGCCTGCAACAGTGCGGTTATGTCGTCGAATACCACGACGAATCCCGCGGCTTGATCATCATCGCCAGGCAATGTCGTGCATGCACAGGTCAGGACACGCCGCCCGACTTCGCCACGCAGGACGATCTGTTCCCGCCATTCGGTTTCATTGGCTTTCAGGTGCACTTGTGCGACATCGACGAACTGTTCCAGGAGCGGTTGTCCTTTGGCGACGTCGGGCAGGTACTCGCCTACCCGGTTTTCCAGGTCGACGTTAAGAATCGCACCCGATGCCTGGTTCGCGGTACGGATACGCAGGTCGGATTCGAGCGCGACGACACCGGTTGACAACCTCGCGAGAATGACCTCGAGGTTGGCGCGTTCCGCTTCGACCAAGGCCTGGCTCAAGCTGGCCTCGCGCCGTGCCGATGAAAGTCGCTGCGTCATGTCATTGAAGGAATTGATCAGAAAGCCGATCTCGTCGCGCGATGGCGCAGGCAAGCGCGTATCGAAATCGCCTTTGGCGACCGCGCGCGTCCCGGCAACCAGGTCCTGGATCGGGGCGACAAGCCGCCGCGACAGCACGAAGGCGCCATAGATACTTGCGAGCAATGAGAGCATGAGCACGACAGTGAGCGTGAGAGAAAACGCGCGTTTCAGCGGTTCACGGAGATAAACCATCCGTTTGTAGTCGCTGTATGACGAGTCGACATTGTTCGCCATGGCCCCGAGGCGTTCCGGCACCGGGTAGTGCGCCAGTATTACGCCAAGAAGGTCCGGCCGGTTGACATTACCGAAGGGCACTGCGGCACGAATTTCGTAGCCGCCCCTGAGCGTCGGATCGAGGCTCACGTATGGACGGTTCTGCCGAATCTGCATTAACACGTCGTCGGACAGCGGTCTCGGCAGGCTGCCGGCAGATTGATCGGAACTCGTCGCGATGATGCGGTTGTTACGACCATAAAGCGAAACCTCGCCGGCACCGGCTTCCCTGCGCAACAGGCTCAGTTCGAAAATCAGTTGCCGCGAGCTGACTTTCTGCAGTTGACTCGCAATTTGCAGCGTTGTTTCGAGGCGCTCGCGTTTTTGCATTTCCAGGGCAGCGCGACTGAGTTCGAGTGCGTCATCAAGTCCCGCCTCAACCTCGACATTGAACCAGGTGTCGATGCCACGGTTGATGAACTGCATCGAGAAATAAAACACGATCAGCAATGGCAGCACGGCAAGCCCGACGAACATTCCGACCATGCGCGCTTTCAGTTTCGAGCCGGGGACGTTTTGACGGTAATCGCGTAACAGCCGCGCGAGATTGCCGACCATCAAGGCGAACAACACCACGACACCGGCGACGTTTATCAGCAGGATGACGATATGCTGGCGGTCGAACTCGGCGGAGTTCTCTGCAGTTTGACCGAGCATAAACAGCGCAACGAGTGCCAGCCCGACGCCGATCGCGCCGACTACGCCAATTGCAGCTCTTTTTATCGTTTTAGATTCCACTGGTACCAGTCGCTCTGCAATTGCCATTCGCTGCGCCAGAAAAACAGGATCCTGAGCGGCGCCGGATACTGGCGCGTGCTCAACAGTGCGCGCAGCCGCATGCGATAGTCGCTGCCGGGCTCGAGCAGCGCGTCATCGATGACCGGCAGGTTCTGAATGCGCCCGAGGTTGTTTAGCGCGGAATACAGGGTCGCGAATGAATCCTGATCGCCACTGTTGAGATTGCGGACGATGTAACGCTGGCTCAACGGCCGGTATTCGAGCTCGTAAGTAACCGTGAGTTCTGCCTCGAGATCGTCCGGCATGAAGCGGCGCACCCGTATCACCTCGATATTCAGTTCTATCGTCAGGGGGACGCCGCTGCCCAGCGCATCCAGCGCCTCAGCGCTCAAGATGAGTTGCAGCCGGGCTTCGAGCTCGTGCACGCCCGCGACCATGGTCGTGCTCGCCGATCGCACGTCGAAGAACCCTTCATGCGGCGGTTCTAGCTGCGCGCGCGCAGTCGACAGCAGCATTGCTGACGACAGCAACGCCAGCAGTGGGAGCAACAACAATGTCGGTCTTTGCCGCACGGCTTAATCTGTATCTTTTTCTGTTATTTGGACGTTTTCACCAGACACGCGTAATAGAAGCCGTCAAGCGCCTGGCTGCCGGGTAAAACCTGGAACCCGCATGTCTTCTCGACCATTAAATCGCGGATGTTGTAATTTGGCAACACTCGGTCTTCGCTGGCGTTGCCGTGGCGCGCCAGAAAATCGCCAATTACGGCCTCATTCTCGGCCGCCAGTACGGAACAGGTCACGTAAAGCAGCCTTCCTGAGGGCTCGAGGAGCGGCCACAGCGCCTCGAGCAATGCAGCCTGACGGCCGGCCAGGGCGTCGACGTCGGATGCTCTGCGCAGCAACTTGATGTCCGGGTGCCGCCGGATGACCCCGGTTCCGGAGCAGGGCGCATCGAGAAGGATGCGGTCGAAACGCTGCCGGTCCCACCACTCCCGCGGCTTGCTGGCATCACCCGCTATTAATTTCGCCTTCAGGCCCAGCCGCTCGAGGTTCTCGCGGACGCCCTCGAGCCGTTCCTCGTCCACGTCTATGGCAGTCAGCGTGCTGTCCGGGCTCGCCAGTTCCAGCAAATGGCCCGTCTTGCCGCCCGGCGCGGCGCAGGCATCGAGAATTCGCATGCCGCCGTGCATCAGCAACCAGGGCGCCGCGATCTGCGCGGCTGCGTCCTGCACCGAGACGTCGCCGTCGGCGAAGCCCGGCAGCCTGGCGACGGGTAAGGGCGAGGCCAGCCGCACCGCGTGCACGAACCCGGACACCAGCGCGTGACCATCTTCGGCTTCGGCGTAGCGCTTCAGGTAGTCGGTGGCGGTCAGGCGCTTGCGATTGACCCGCAACCACATCGGTGCTTTCTCGTTGTTTGCTTCGAGGATTCGCTGCCAGTCCTCGGGCCAGTCCTCGCGCAGGGCATCGATGAACCATGCCGGATGGTTGAAGCGCGACTCGTCGTCCTCGGGTTCGGCATTTGCGAGGTCCTGCCGCAGGTAATTACGCAACACCGCGTTGATCAGCCCCGAGTATTTTGGGCGGCGCAGCATTCTCGCCGCGTCGACGGTTATCGACACCGCCGCATGATCCGGCACGCGTGTATCTCTTAGTTGAAACAGGCCGACGGCCAGCAGGGACTCGATGACGCTGTCACGCGCTTTCAGCGGCCGATCCAGCAGTTTTGTGACATCGGCGCGTAGCCGAAAGTGGTTGCGCAAAGTCCCGTAACACAGCATCCGCAGCATCGGTTGGTCAGCAGGATCTACTTCGCTTTCCTGCTCTTCGAGGGCGCTATCGAGTGAACGGCCGTGCACGGCAACGGCGTCCACGACCTTTGCTGCTGCCGCGCGCAGGCGTGCGGCTGACCTGGGCTTCAACATAGACTCTCAATCCAGGCGTTTGCCACTCAGGTTCTTTTGCCCGGCGAGTTCCGCCGCCGTGATGCGCCGCTTGCCGGGCCGCTGCATTTCGGTGAGCCGCAATGCCCCTTCCCCACAGGTAACAATTACGCCTTCCTTGCCTGCCGCCACGATCGCGCCGGGCGGTCCCTCGACTTCCTCTATCGGCTCGGCCTGCCAGCACTTCACGATTTCGCCATCGAGCTCAAAACTGGCGCCAGGTGCCGGGTTATAGGCCCTGATCATCCTCGAGATCTGCTCTGCAGTCTGCCCCCAGTCGATCGCCGCGTTCTGCTTGCGTATCTTTCCCGCATACGTCGCGAGTTCATCATCCTGGGCAAGCGGCTCCAGTTTGCCTTCGAGGATCTCCGGCAGTTTCTGCACCAGCAGTTCGCCGCCGAGTGCCGCGAGGCGATCCTGCAATTCTCCGGCGGTCTCGTCGGCGCCAATTTCGACGGAAGCGTGCGCCAGGACCGGGCCGGTATCAAGACCGGCTTCCATTTGCATCAGGCTTATCCCGGTAACCGGGTCGCCTTCGAGTATTGCAGCCTGCACCGGCGCTGCCCCGCGCCAGCGCGGCAGGAGTGATGCGTGGACATTCACACATCCGCGCTTCGGCAGGTCGAGCACTGCCTGCGGCAGCAACAATCCGTACGCCGCCACTATCATGAGGTCGGCTTCCAGTGCGGCGATGTCCGCGACGATGCCGGGATCCTTGAGCGTTTCCGGTTGCCACACCGTAATGGCGTGCTCACGCGCGAATTGCTTGACCGGACTCTCGCGCATCTTGCGGCCACGGCCTGCGCGCCGATCCGGCTGTGTCAGCACCGCGGCGGGAACGTAGCCTGATTCGCAGAGCGCCCGCAACGATTGCAGCGCGAAATCCGGTGTACCGGCAAACAGGAGTTTTGCGGCAGCCATTTGCGATTATGAGATTTTCAGCCGCTCAGAGAACCGCCGCCGCCTCCGGTTGCTGGCGGCGGTCTTTTTGGATGCGCTTGCGAAGGCGCTGGCGCTTCGCTTCCGACAGGTAGTCGACAAACAACCTGCCCAGGAGATGATCCATTTCGTGCTGCACGCAAACGGCCAGCAGTCCCTCGAATTCACTTTCCTGCTCATTGCCGTCACGATCCAGGTAACGCACCTTGATGTGTTCGGCGCGTTCGATTTCCTCATAGTAACCGGGCACCGACAGACAGCCTTCCTCGGTGACCGTCGTGCCGTCCTTCTCCAGAATCTCGGGATTGATCAGTACATGTGGCTCGTTCTTCTCCGGGGACACGTCGGCCACCAGCAGGCGCTTGTGCACGTCCACCTGGGTAGCGGCCAGGCCGATGCCCGGCGCTTCGTACATGGTCTCGAACATGTCGTCGATGAGCTGCCTCAACTCATCGTCAACGAGCTCCACCGGGGCGGCCTTTTTCCGCAGCCGGGGATCGGGAAATTCAAGAATTCGGAGTTTTGTCATGTGCTGGGCCCAATACTCGTGTAATTTACCAGTAAATACGTGTAAATTGTTGACTTTATTGAATAAGATAACGGACAATGCGACGGGAACAAGCGCCGCCAAACCTCGTTTGGAGCGTGAATTGTGACGCGTTTGGCAGCCGGAACGGCGTCGACACGACATATTATAGCAACGCTTGCCACAGGGCAGGCACGGACAACGATGCTGGAGCACCTCTCTATCATGTCTCCTGACAAGAACCGCGTGAATACCTGTCTCAAACTAACCATCCTCGCGCTCGGCGCCACGCTGGCGGGCTGCGAAACCATGAGCAAACTGAACCCGTTCGGCTCGGATGAAAGCGAAATGAGGCCGGTTTCGAGTAGCTCAAGGCCGGCGGCTCAAACCGCGTCGATGGCCTCGGGTTCCGCGGCCCAGCCTGCGCAGCAGCAGTCAAACATGGTGCTGGTCGGTGAACCCGTGCCGCTGGCCGCCGGCGCTCCGGATGAATACGTCGTTCAGGTAGGCGATACGCTGTGGGACATTGCCGCCACCTTCCTCAGGGATCCGTGGTACTGGCCGGAGGTCTGGTATGTAAATCCGCAGGTCGAGAACCCGCACCTGATCTACCCGGGTGACGTTCTCGCCCTCGTTACGATTGACGGTCAGCCGCGAATCACGACCGTGCGCGGCTCGACCTACCGGGTGTCTCCGACGGCGCGGGTAACGCCGCTGACCGAGGCCATTACCAGCATCCCCTACGAGCAAATCGCCGCATTCCTGTCGAAAGGGCTGGTTCTCGAAAAGGGCCAGGCCGATCAGCTGCCATACATACTCACCACCCGTGGCGATCACTTGATGGCCTCCGCCGGTAACGAGATTTACATTCGTGGTGGTCAGCCATCGCCAAACGGAACGCGATTCAGCGTCGTGCACGTCGGCGATGAACTCCGCGACCCGGACAACAATGACCTCATCGGTTACCAGGGTATTTACGTCGGCGAAGGCTCGCAGTCGCGGGGCGGCGATCCTGCGACTGTCGCATTGACCGACACCAATCGCGAAGCCCTGGCGGGCGATCGCCTGATTCCGGAAACGGTGGAGATTCCGCTGAATTTCTTCCCGAAAGCGCCGGACATGCAGGTTGAGGGCCGGATCATTTCCGTCGTTGACGGCGTCTCGCTCATCGGCCAGTACCAGGTCGTTGTTCTGAACCGCGGTGCGCGCAACGGCCTTGCGCCCGGTGATGTACTGACCGTATTCCAGGCTGGTGAAAAGATTCGCGATCGCTTTGCGGGCGGCTCGTTCCTCGGCACCAGCGGGTTCATGGGCGGCGAGACCGTCACCCTGCCGGACGAAGCGGCAGGCACTGTCATGATATTCAAAGTCTATGACAGGATTGGTTACGCCCTGGTGATGGAAGCGACTAGCGACATTCACGTACTCGACGCAGTTCGCAACCCCATCTGACACAGAAAAAACAGGGTCGAACCGCAGTTTCAGGTAGCTGAAACTGCGGTTCGAGCCTGTTTTTCTTTCTTGCTGACTGCGCGCATATTTAGGCGGGCAGGGCCGGACAAGAGGGATTAATATCGTCGCACTCGTGACGGTTAATCTCAATGACGGCAGATTCACAAACTTCCGAATGGCTTGACGCGCCCGATCATCACATCGTGGAAGCAGATTCGGCCGACATGCCGGAATTGTTGCGGCAGATTCCGGGCCCACCGACTCTTTTATATGTGGTCGGTAACAAGGATGCGTTGCATCTCCCGGCTCTCGCGATCGTCGGTAGCCGCAATCCGACCCGCGGCGGCATACAGAACGCCTACGAATTCTCTTATCACCTCGCCCGATCCGGTTTTTGTATCGCCAGCGGCCTGGCGCAAGGCATCGACACGGCTGCACACAGGGGCGCGCTGGATGCCGGCGGCAAGACCGTTGCTTTCCTGGGACACGGCATCGACAGGGTATATCCCGCCGAGAACCGCGAACTGGCGCATCGAATTGCGGTTGACGGCGCCTTGTGTTCGGAATATCCGCTCGGCAGCCCGCCGCGGCGCAATCACTTTCCGGCACGAAACCGCCTGATCAGCGGCCTGACTCTCGGTACCCTGGTCGTCGAGGCCGCAAGGCGCAGCGGCTCTTTGATCAGTGCACGCCACGCTGCCGAACAGGGCCGGGAAATATTTGCCATACCCGGTTCGATACATAATCCGCTGTCACGCGGTTGTCACCAGCTCATAAAACAGGGGGCCAAGCTGGTCGAGAAGGCCGACGACATCGTGAGCGAGCTGAGCCCGCTCGTCGAACATCTGGTGCTGAACGCTGAAATGTCGGCACCCTCCGCTGCCGATACTGTGGAACGGGATGCCGATTACGAAAGCCTGCTGGCCACATTAAGTTATGATCCCGCGAGCGCTGATCAGCTCGCCCAGCACTGCGGATTGACGATCGACCAGGTTTCATCCATGCTTCTAATCCTGGAGCTTGAGGGGAAAGTTCAGGTGCAGGCTGGCGGCCGATATTCAAGACCGCAAGCACCAGAAATTTAATAAAACTGGAATAACGTCAACAGGGAGACGCTCCAGGCATGAAAGAAAACGTACTCGAGGTATTGATGTACCTGTTTGAGACATACATCGACGCCGAAGAAGAGCCGGAACCAGATCAAAACGAATTACGCGACGAACTCTCCCGGGCGGGATTCGGCGACAGTGAAATCGATCGCGCGCTCGATTGGCTCGACGGTCTCGCCGACAATCACGAAGGCCGCAACTACAATCCGCAAACGGCTGACGGTACGCGCATCTATAACGAGATCGAAAACGATCGTTTGAATTCCGCATGCCGTGGATTTATTACCTACCTGGAGCAAATCGGCATACTTTCTCCGCCGCAGCGCGAGATTCTCATCGATCGCCTGCTCGCGCTCGAAACTCCGGATATCGATGTAGAGCAGATCAAGTGGGTCGTTTTGATGGTTTTGTTCAGCCAGCCGGGTCAGGAACTGGCTTACGCTCGCATGGAAGACCTTGTATTTGACGAAGGAGAAACTGCCGTGCACTAAGTATTTTCGGCCAGGGTGTGCGGCCATGAGGGCGTTTTCCTTGACACATCGCGCCGAAGCATGTAATTCAACCGCGGCATTGTCCGCGGTTTTCCTTTTTTTGCGGTCAGACAACTGGAACTTCAGCTGGAATGTCACGAAATCTTGTAATTGTCGAGTCGCCTGCGAAAGCGAAGACGATCAGCAAATACCTGGGCAAGGACTTCGATGTCATGGCCTCTTACGGGCACGTGCGCGACCTGGTGCCCAAAGAGGGTGCGGTCGATCCCGAGCACGGCTTCTCGATGAAGTACCAGGTTATCGAGAAGAATCAAAAACACGTAAACGCCATTATCAAGGCGCTCAAGCAGGCCAAGGCGCTTTATCTCGCGACTGACCCGGATCGCGAAGGCGAGGCAATTTCCTGGCATCTGACCGAATTGCTGAAAGAGAAAAATGCGCTCAATAACAAACCGGTGCATCGCGTCATATTTCACGAGATAACCAAGAACGCCATCCAGGATGCGATCGAACATCCGCGGGAAATATCGGGCGAGCTTGTGAGCGCCCAGCAGGCACGTAGAGCGCTCGACTACCTCGTCGGCTTTAATCTTTCGCCTTTGCTCTGGAAGAAGGTGCAGCGTGGATTGTCCGCCGGGCGGGTACAGAGCCCGGCGCTGCGCATGATCGTCGAACGCGAACTCGAAATCGAAGCCTTCGAGCCGCGTGAATACTGGACGATCGAGGCCGACGTCAGTAAGGAGAAGCAGCCTTTTGTCGCCCGACTCGTTCGCTACAAAGGCGAGAAAGTCGAGCAATTCAGCTTCGAGAACGAGGATGCAGCACGCGAGGTCGAGAAAACGATACTCGGGGCAGCGGACGGCAAACTGGCTACTGTCAGTGTCGAGAAAAAGCAGCGGCGCCGAAATCCGGCAGCACCTTTTACGACATCGACCTTGCAGCAGGAATCCTCGCGCAAACTCGGCTTCAACACGCAATGGACCATGCGCGTCGCGCAAAGGCTTTATGAAGGTATCGAATTGCCCGGCGAAGGCAACGTGGGCCTGATTAGCTACATGCGCACCGATTCCGTCACGCTTGCGGATGTCGCCATTGCCGAAATTCGTGAGGTCATCAAGGAGCGCTACGGCGCCGAGAACGTGCCCGCGGAGCCGCGAGTGTTCAAGACCAAATCGAAAAATGCACAGGAAGCGCACGAGGCGATTCGCCCGACATCCGTGGCGCGAACCCCGGACTCGCTGGAGGACAAACTGGATGACGACCAACTCAAGCTCTATACGCTGATCTGGCAACGCACGATGGCATGCCAGATGGTGCCGGCCGTATTTGACACGGTCACGCTCGAGTTCGAACCGGGCGAGGCGTCTTCCGGCACCGGGGAATCCGGCGGTGATCATCGCTTTAGAGCCAACGGCTCGGTACTGGTAGAGCCCGGCTTCATGGCCGTTTACCAGGAAGGACAGGATGACACGAACGATGATGATCGTGATCGCCTGTTGCCGGAGATCGCCGAAGGCGATGTCATTGAACTCGACCAGTTGCGGCCGGAACAACACTTCACGGAGCCGCCGCCGCGTTACACGGAGGCGAGCCTCGTCAAGACGCTCGAGGAGTACGGTATCGGCAGGCCGTCAACTTACGCCAGCATCATTTCCACCTTGAAAAATCGCGAATACGTGGAGATGGATGGCAAACGGTTCATTCCTACCGACGTCGGCAGGATCGTCAACGGATTTCTTACGGAACATTTTAAGCAATATGTCGATTACGACTTCACGGCTCGTCTCGAAGATGATCTCGATGCGATCTCTCTCGGTGAAGAAGATCTGGTGCCGCTACTCGAGCGTTTCTGGAAGCCGTTTTCTGATCTTGTGACCGACAAGGAACAGAGCGTGACGCGCGAACAGGTCGCGCAGGCACGCGAACTGGGCACCGACCCGAAGAGCGGTAAACCGGTGACCGTCCGCATGGGCCGCTACGGACCGTTTGTGCAAATTGGCACCAAGGACGACGAGGAAAAACCGAAGTTCGCCGGTTTGCGGCCAGGGCAAAAAATGAACGAGCTCACGATCAACGAGGCTCTTGAACTGTTCAAGTTACCGCGCAAGCTCGGAAAAACTCCGGACGGCCTCGAGGTTTCGGCCAGCGTCGGCCGGTTCGGGCCGTATGTTCGTTACGGCGACAAGTACGTTTCGATTCGCGGCGACGATGATCCATACACCATCGAATTGCCGCGTGCACTCGAGCTGATCGAGGAAAAGAAGATCGCGGATGCCAATCGCATCATTCAGGATTTCGAGGACGAAGGCATCCAGGTTCTCAATGGTCGTTACGGTCCTTATGTTACCGACAAAGCCAAGAATGCGCGGGTCCCCAAGGACCGTGATCCCAAGTCACTGACACTCGAGGAATGCAAGGAGCTGCTTGCCGCGGCACCGGCACGGGGACGGCGCGGCAAGAAGAAAACCGCAAAGAAAAAAGCGGCCAAGAAAAAGACGGCGAAAAAGAAGAAAACAAAGGCCAGCAAGAAGAAAACCGACGGCGACAGCCAGGCCGAAGTCGGCGATTCCTAATATTCCGGGCCGGATTTGCATGTGGCCTATTCCCAGGTAATCGAAAAAGCAGCGCGCATCCTGCGCAGTGGCGGCGTTATAGCCTATCCGACCGAGGGCGTTTTCGGGCTCGGCTGCCTGCCCGATGATTTTGAGGCGGTCAGCCGTGTGCTTGCGATCAAGAGACGCGACCCCGCACTGGGGCTGGTGCTCATCGCCACGGACATCGCGCAACTCGAAGACTGGATCGATTTGCCCGCGAAGGCGCCCGCCCTCGAATCCAGTATTGACAGACCGGTTACCTGGGTTGTGCCGGCGTCTGACGAAGTGCCTTACTGGATTCGCGGGGAACACACTGGCCTGGCCGTTCGCATCACCACGCACCCGGTTGCGGCCGCCTTGTGTGATGCAGCGGACTCGGCGCTGGTGTCGACCAGCGCCAATTTACACGGCAGGCCGCCGGCGCGAAATCGCTTCGTTCTTCGCCGTCGCTTCAGAGCTCTTGTAGATTTCATTGTTCCCGGAGAATGCGGACCGGCGACCGGCCCGTCGGAAATTCGTGATTTGTCCAGCGGCAAAGTCCTGAGAAGTGGATGACTGAGATCAACCTCGCGGCTGTCGAAGAATACTTGCGATCGTTGCAAGCCAGAATCATTGCGTCGCTCGAAGATGTCGACGGTAAGCAAAAGTTCAGCCGCGACCCCTGGGACAGGCCCGGCGGTGGCGGAGGCGACAGCCGCGTGCTGGTCGGTGGTGATGTATTCGAACAGGCTGGCGTAGGATTTTCCCTCGTCTTCGGCAGCGAGATGCCGCCGTCCGCGACCAAGTCCAGGCCAGAGCTCGCCGGCCAGAGTTTCCAGGCGATGGGCGTGTCACTGGTATTGCACCCGTTGAATCCGTATGTGCCGACTACGCATGCCAATTTCAGGTTCTTTTCGACAAAGACCGACCACGGGGAGCCGGTGTGGTGGTTCGGCGGCGGTTTCGATTTGACGCCCTACTATCCGTTTTATGACGATGTGTTGCACTGGCACCGCAAGGCAAAGGAAGCCTGCGATCCTTTCGGCAAGCACATTTATGAAAAGTATAAGCAGTGGTGCGACGAATATTTTTATCTCAAGCACAGGGGCGAGACACGCGGTGTCGGTGGTCTGTTTTTTGACGACCTGAATGAGTTAGGTTTCGATAAGTCGTTTGAACTGACGCAATCGATCGGTGATCAGTTCCTGCCCGCGTACCTGCCAATCGTAAAATCTCGCATGGGACACAAGTACGGCGAACGGCAGCGGGAATTCCAACTGTATCGGCGCGGTCGCTACGTCGAATTCAACCTCATATACGATCGCGGCACCTTGTTCGGCCTGCAATCCGGCGGCCGTACTGAATCTATCCTGATGTCGCTACCGCCGCGGGTACGCTGGGAATACAACTGGCAACCCGAACCCGGTTCCCCCGAGGCCGATCTCTACGAGAACTACCTGCGCCCGCGTGACTGGCTCGGGGAACGGGCATAAGCGATCATGAATGCATCCAACAAATACGAAAAAGACCTGGGAAAGAACCCGGCTAATCACGTGCCACTTTCACCGCTGAGCTTTTGCAGACGGACGGCGGAAGTGTTTCCCGATCATGTGGCCGTCATTCATGGTGAACAGCGCCGCAGCTGGGGCGAGACGTACATAAGGTGCCGGCAACTTGCCAGTGCGTTGTCGAAACGTGGAATCGGGCGTGGCGACACGGTCGCTGTCATGGCACCCAACGTACCGGCGGCACTAGAGGCGCACTTCGGCGTTCCATTGTGTGGCGGTGTATTGAATGCCCTCAACATCCGGCTGGATGCATCCGCCATCGCGTTCATTCTCGACCATGGTGACGCCAGGGTGCTGATTACCGATCGGGAATTGTCGCCCGTAATCAGCGCGGTGCTGGAGAAAGTTGAAAACAGGCCGCTGGTCGTAGATATCGATGATCCACTCGCGCCTTCCGGCGAACTTCTGGGAGAACTTACTTACGAACAGCTGCTGAGCGAAGGCGACGCGGAGTATCCCTGGCGCTTGCCCGATGATGAATGGGATTCGATCTCGCTGAATTACACATCCGGCACCACCGGAAACGCCAAAGGCGTCGTCTGTCACCATCGCGGCGCTTACCTCAATGCCATTGGTAACATTCTCGCCTGGGCGATGCCGCAACAGCCGGTGTATTTGTGGACTTTGCCGATGTTCCATTGCAATGGCTGGTGTTTTCCCTGGTCAGTGACCGCCATGGCGGGGACACACGTGTGCCTGCGACGAGTCGATCCGGATGCTATTTACGATGCCATCCGGGATCACGGCGTCACGCATCTGTGCGGCGCTCCGATCGTCATGAACATGTTGTTGAACTCGCCACGCGCTGCTACGGCCAAGTTTGCCCGGCGTGTTCAATTCATGACCGCCGCGTCCGCGCCACCGGCGGCCATTCTCGAAGGCATGGAAAGAATCGGTTTCGACGTGACCCATGCCTATGGCCTGACCGAAGTCTACGGTCCGGCGACGCTGTGCGCGTGGCACCCGCAATGGAACGAGCGGCCCGATGCGGAGAGGGCAGCTCTGAAGGCCCGCCAGGATGTGAAATACCAGGTGCAGGAAGATTTCCTCGTCTGCGACCCGGAGACGCTCGAACCTGTTGCCGCGGACGGTGAGACCGTGGGCGAGCTGCTGTACCGCGGCAACGTTGTGATGAAAGGCTACCTCAAGAACCCCGAGGCCACGCGGGCGGCATTCGAGGGCGGGTATTTTCATACCGGGGACCTGGGCGTAACTCACCCCGATGGATACATAGAGATCCGCGACCGCTCCAAGGACATCATTATCTCTGGCGGCGAAAATATTTCCTCGATCGAGGTAGAAGGTGTGCTTTACAGGCACCCAGCCGTACTTGAAGCCGCCGTCGTCGCGAAGCCGGATGACAAATGGGGAGAAACGCCATGCGCATTCGTGACAATCAAGCCGGGCGCAACCACGAGTGAAGCCGAATTGATCGAGTTTTGCAGGGATAACATGGCGCACTTCAAATGCCCCAGGACCGTCGTATTTACCGAGTTGCCGAAAACTTCGACAGGCAAGATCCAGAAATTCGTTTTACGCGAGAAGGCCGCGTCACTGTAAGAATTTTTGGGACGACAGCCGACAACATGGGACAACCAGGGCAAGATCAAGCGATCCTGACAGTGATGACATTTACCGCTGGCGCGGCGATTGACTGCTGTGGTAAGTTCTTTGTAAAACCGGGATTTACACCCGGTTTCTTATTTAAAATCGCTACAATGCATCGGTTTGGGCGGGATTCCGGATAAGAGCGATGGGGTCTTCGTGACGCTTTTCAGAAGCATAATTCTGCTCGCGCTGCTTGTTGCCGGAGCTGCGAGCGCAGAATATGAGTCGCGCTTGCGCGAAGCTGGCCCTGCCACCTACATTCGTCTTGCCGGCAGCGAGGCCGCGCCGAGCGATTCGAAGGTTTACATCGTCCAGCTGCGCACGCCCTCCGCCAGTCAGTATCACGTTTCCTCCCTGAGCAGGGTTGCCGGCAAACCGGCGCCAGGCAGACTGCTGTCGGTTCCCCGTTTCGACAAGACCGCCGCTGCCGTCGAGTCGCATGCACAGCGACTGGCGACGGAACAGGCGAAGGTGATTGCAAAGATCGGACCGAACATCGAAGCGATCTACAGTTATCGCTACGCTCTGAACGGTTTTGCTGTTCGCATGACACCGGCACAGGCTGTCAAGGTCGAGCATATGCAGGAAGTGCTGCGCGTCTGGGAAGACGAGATTCGCCCTCTGACCACAAACTTCAGTGCCGATTTCCTCGAACTGTTCGACGCATCTTCCGGTCTGCGAGGTCCTTTGGCGCTTAGTGGTGACGGCGTCGTCATCGGGGTCATCGACAGCGGCATCGCGCCGCAGCACCCGGCTTTACAGGATACGCGCGAGGCAGATCGTCCAAGACTTTGCGAGAGCACCTGGGGAGAAGTATCGCTGCTGGGCAGGTGGCTTTGTGGGCGCTACGACCGCATGGAAGACGTCCAGGTTTTCGATCCTCCGGAGAACTGGAACGGCATTTGCCAGACCGGACCGGAGTTTACCGAGACCGATTGCAACAACAAATTGATCGGTGCGCGATTTTTCCTCGACGGCGCACAGGCAACGGGCCCGATCGACCCGGGCGAAATATTTTCGCCGCGGGACGTGGACGGCCATGGGACGCACACGGCGACGACCGCAGCGGGCAACAGGGTCAAGGCATCGATATTCGGCACATCTTTCGGCAGGGTCGAGGGAATGGCGCCCGGCGCCCGACTCTCTGTGTACAAGGCATGCTGGCTGCGGCCCGGTGCAACGCGGGCGAGCTGCAATACCTCAGATCTCGCAAACGCAATCGACATGGCCGTCGCCGATGGCGTCGACGTCATCAGCTACTCTGTCGGCAGTTCGCTGTTCACGGTCACCGCGCCCGACGATATCGCGCTCCTGGCAGCTGCCAAAGCGGGCATCCTGACGGTGGTCGCGGCCGGTAACGAGGGCCCGAACTTCGACACGATTACATCGCCAGCCGGCAATCCGGCAGTCATTACGACAGGCGCCTCCAGCCGCGAGGGGCAACACTCACTCGAGGCGATGCAGGTCAAAACACCACCGTCGATCGCTGGCAAATACGCAGTCAAGGAGGCCGGTTTCACGCCTCCCTTGATCGATCTCGGTTCGCTAGAGGGCCAGCTCGTGCTGGTCGATGATGACAGCACCGCAACAGTCGACGGCTCGACCGGGACGACTTTCGACGCCTGTCAGTCGCTGACCAACAGCAGCGAAGTATCCGGAAACATCGCTTTCATCCAGCGCGGCGGTTGCGACTTCGACGTCAAAGTCGCGAACGCGGAAAGCGCAGGCGCGATCGCCGTTGTCGTCTTCAATTTGTCGGGCGGGCCGATCGTCATGATCGGCGACCCGGTCGGCATAGACATTCCGGCAGTGATGGTAGGAGCCGCCGACGGCAAGCTTTTCCTCGATGAACTTAACAGCGATCAGGTTATCGAGGTGGTCCTCGACAAGAGTTTTTTCCTGACCGAATCCGATACCGGGAACAACATGGCATCGTTTTCCTCGCGTGGTCCCGGGCCGGTGCCGGATATCCTGAAGCCGGACCTGACGGCACCGGGCATCAATATTCTGGCCGGGAGCACGCCTGACGCCGTTAACTCGGTGTCGGGAGAGTTTTTTGCGTTCCTGTCCGGCACCTCCATGTCCACGCCGCATGTCGCCGGCGTGGCGGCACTCATCAAGGAAGCTCATCCCGAGTGGAGCCCTGCCGCGATCAAATCCGCGATGATGACCACGGCTTACCAGGAAGTGACGCTCTCTGACGGTGAGACGCAGGCGATTCCCTTCGATTTCGGCAGCGGTCATATCGCGCCGAACCGGGCGAACGATCCGGGCCTCGTCTACGATATTGCGGCGGACGAATATGACGCTTTCTCTTGCGGCGTCGGCTCCCCGGACATTTCTCAGGCGCGATGCGACGAACTCGAAACAGCCGGTTTCTCCCTGGAACCGGCCGATCTCAACCAGCCGTCGATCTCCGTCTCCGGGCTGACCAGCACGCGCACCGTTACGCGCAGAGTCACGAACGTCAGCGACTCGAGCGAAACGTATAACGCCGAAATCGTCGCGCCATTCGGCATCGACGTGCAGGTCACGCCAGCCAGCCTGGTCGTCGGTGCCGGTGCGTCTGCAACTTACGATGTGACCTTCAATTACCAAAGTGGTCCGCTCGATTTCTATCGCTTCGGCAGCCTGGCCTGGGTCAGCGGCGACCATTCGGTTCGCAGCGTGCTATCGGTGCAGCCATTATCGGTATCCGCACCGGGCGACGTTATTGCCTTCGGCGGCAGCGGCAGCGTCACCTTCCCGGTCGACTTCGGCTACACCGGCACCTATTCACCGGGTGTCCACGGCCTCAACCTGCCGCTCGTCATCGATGGTTTTGTTGACGAGGATCGCGACAAGACATTCACGTTCCGGACGACCAACGGCGTCACGGCACACCTGATCGATGTGCCGGCAGACCAGTTGTTCCTGCGTTTCGCAACCTTCGATGCGCTGACGGACGGCGAAGACGATCTCGACATGTTTGTTTATTACTGTCCGGACGGCATCAATTGTTCGAAGATCGGTCAGAGTGGCGGCGCAACGTCAGAGGAACAGGTTGATGTCCTGCTGCCCGGTCAGGGTACCTACGCCGTCTTCATTCACGGTTTCGAAACCGACAACGCGGCAGGCGGGCCGGGCGCCTTCTACACATTGCTCGGCTGGTCCTTCGGCATCGTCGACGACCAGGGCAACATGACGGCAAGCGGCCCGCCGTTCGTCAATGCCGGCACGACAGAAGACGTCACCGTCAGCTGGAGCGGGCTCGCGCCGGACACGATTTACCTGGGTGGCATCTCCCACAATACGCCGGATGGCCTGGTGTCGCTTACCGTGATCAGCGTCGAGAACTAGACGAGAATATTGACGTCCCTTCACTTATGATCCCCGATTTCCTGCAAACTATCGCCGAGATCAGCATCGGTCTTGCCGGGTTCAGCGGCCTGATAGTCGCCCTGCGAAAAACCCCCGGACCATTAACCGATGTTCAAAAATATCGTTTGCGCATTCTTTTCGCGCTGACCTTCGGTGCAATGTTTTTATCGCTGCTACCCGATTTGCTGTCGAATTTCGGTATAGCGGAGCAACGGATCTGGATGCACTCGTCGTCGGCCATGTTCGCTTATTCGCTGATTTTCGTCAGCTGGATGATCACGGGCGCGCGGCGTCTGGCGAAAATCGTTCCGGAAATATTTGACTGGCTCAGATTCTGGTCGCTGAGCGCCGGTCACATTGTCGTTTTGCTATTGCAGTTCGCGGTCATTAGCGGTTTTATTGCCGAACGGGCTCCGGGCGCGTTCAGTCTCGGCCTGGTCTGGTACCTGATGCATGCGGCACAGCAGTTCGTGCGCATGCTGTTCATTCTGCCCAGGGACCCCGAGCATGGCTGAGCACGCGGCGGACAGGTTAGGCGGCGTGCTGTGCCCGGTCATCACGCCTTTCCACGAGGACCTCAGCCCCGACCCGGACCGCCTCATACGGCAGTGCCAGTGGTTGCTTTCGCAGAACGTCGGGCTCGCGGTCTTCGGCACCAACAGCGAAGCCAATTCGCTCTCCGTAGACGAAAAAATAATGCTGCTCGACCGCCTGGTCGATGCCGGCGTCGATACCAGTCGCATGATGCCGGGAACCGGTTGCTGCGCGTTGCCGGACACCGTGACGCTGACCGAACACGCGGTCGATCTCGGCTGCGCCGGCACGCTGATGCTGCCTCCCTTCTATTACAAGGACCTCAGCGACGATGGTCTTTTTGCCAGTTTTTCCGAGGTTATTCAGCGAGTTGGGAGTTCTGCGCTGCGCGTCTATCTGTACCACATTCCGCCCGTTTCCAAGGTGGCGATATCTCTCGACCTGGTAGAGCGACTGATCAAGACATACCCGGATACGGTCGTCGGCATCAAGGACAGCTCCGGTGACTGGAACAACACCAGCGCCATGCTGCAGCGCGGCTGGGACGATTTTCGGATTTTTGCCGGCGCTGAGAGTTTCCTGTTGCGGAACATGCGCGGCGGCGGCGCCGGTTGCATCTCCGCCACGGCGAACATCAATCCTGCGGCGATCGATCAGCTGTACCGGGAATGGCAATCACCCAACGCAGAATCCTTGCAGGCAAGCCTCGATGAAATACGCGAAATCGCGATGGCATTTCCGATGATTCCCGCGCTGAAAGCAACGGTTGCGCATTTCACGGATGACGCACAGTGGCGCACCGTGCGACCGCCACTGGTCGCGCTCGAACAAGATCAGTGCAAATCCCTGATCGAATCGCTGTTACAAAAAGGCTTCGCTATGCCGGGCTTGAGCGCGCGCTAAGCGATCCAGCCGTTGTCCTTGACTCGTCGCGAATACCAGACCAGGTAGATGCCGACCACCGTGATCAACGCGGCCTGCACTACCACCCCGCCACCGTACACATTCATGGCTTCGGTCATGCTTAGCGAATAGCCCATCTGCACGACGATGCACAGAAGTGACACGAGCAAGACCGGCACGGCCCAAGCCTTTCTCAGGATCAGCAGCAAGCAACCCAGCGCACCGGTATGCACGGCTAGGGCATAAACGGCAACCAGCCATGTCGGCGTCGACTCCATCAGCGCACGTTGTGCGGGTTCCAGCGCCGCCTTCGCTTCTTCGGTCATCGTCACCTGGATGATATATTGCGCCACGCCCACGAGATTCCAGGCCAGCGCGAGTCCGCTGATCACATAAAACGAGCGGGGTGGTCCAACGCTCGATGCCGCGAAACTGCTCATTGTTTCGGGGCTGCTGGTTTCCTCAGACATGTGATCCCCCTCTCGTCTTTTATGTATGCGTGAGTTATGGGGAACACATCATGTGCCGAAGATCGCCCCGATTCAAGGCAAAACCACGGCAGCGCGAGCATATCGCTCTGCGCTGGGGCGCCGCGCCATTCGCGCCTCAAGCTCTCTCCTGCGGCTCATTTATTTGCCAGCGCTCTGCATTCCTTGTAGCGAAAGCAGCTCACCAGGTGATCGTTTACGAGCCCGGTTGCCTGCATGTGTGCATACATAATGGTGCTGCCGACGAATTTGAACCCCCTTTCTTTTAGATCTTTACTCAGTGCGTCCGACTCCGGTGAGGTTGCGGGGATATCGGAATCATCGCGCCACTTGTTCTGTATCGGACTACCGTCGACGAATTGCCAGATATAATCGGCAAAGCTTCCGAACTCGTTCTGCACCTTGATAAATGCTTTTGCATTTGTCACTGCTGCGTTGACTTTTTGCCGATTCCTCACGATGCCGGGATCCTGCAGGATTCTGTCGATACGTTTCTTGCTAAACCGGGCGACCTTCTCAACGTCGAAATCGGCGAAATTCTTCCGATAACCTTCTCGTTTATTGAGAATCGTTGACCAGCTCAGGCCCGCCTGAGCACCTTCGAGTACCAGGAACTCGAATTGGGTTTCGTCGTCCCAGGCTGGCACGCCCCACTCCTTGTCGTGATATTCGATATAGGGAAGGCTGGTTTCACCGGCCCAGTCGCAACGCTTTATTTTTTTTGCCATCGTTTATCCAAATACGAACAGGATTAAAATATTAGCAATGTGCAAGGAATTGCACACCGACAGAATCTTGTCTTTCAAGCCTGATACGAGAATCGAATCTGATCCTTCCACCCGATAGCGGACATTCAGCTGATATTATGGTGCAGGGGTGCTGATGAGTCGAAGCTGCCATAGTCGGGTGCATGGCATGGCTACTCTATACAATTGATGGTGCAACGATGATCGATGCATATCGGTGTCTATATGAAAAAAGCAAAGCGCAGCAGGAAGTATCGCGGCCGCAGATTCATCAGTGATGTGCTGGCACACACGCCGGTACTCAAGATAGCTTTCTTGTTGTTGAGCTGCTGGATGCTTTTTTCCGCCGGACTGTATTTCACCGAACAGGGCGCCGAGGGAACCTCAATCACGAGCTATGGCCGCGCACTGTATTGGGGGATAGCCGCTTTTTCCACTGCTGGCATTGCCGATACGCCTGTCAACGGGATCTCCCAGGTGATCGGCGGTGCGTGGATTGTCGTTGGTTCAATGCTGTTCTTCGGGACCATCGTGGCAACGATCACGGCGTATTTCATGCGCCCGCTGCACCGTCCGTCAAAACAGATTATCGACACCATCGAGTACAACCTGGAGCAACTCGATGATCTGACTATCGAAGAGTTGGAAATGTTGAAAAACACCACAGATTCCCTGATCGAACACGTGGAACGGCTAAAACTTAGACAAGCAGAGAAAGCGAGTTAGATCGACAATGACATCAAATTAGTTCGGAGCATAAAATAAAAAGGGCCCACTCACGTGGGCCCTCTTGTTTCTTCTGACAAAGACAGGAGCTTAGCTGGTCTTTTCGCCACCGCATTTGCCTTCGCCGCACTTGCCTTCGGCTTCTTCCTTATCGCCGCCGCAAGAACCTTCGGCGTCCTTATCGCCGCCGCAGGAGCCTTCGGCTTCCTTATCGCCGCCGCAGGAGCCTTCGGCTTCCTTGTCGCCGCCGCAGGAGCCTTCGGCTTCCTTGTCGCCGCCGCAGGAACCTTCGGCTTCCTTGTCGCCGCCGCAGGAACCTTCGGCTTCCTTGTCGCCGCCACATTTGCCTTCGCCACAGCTACCTTCGGCTTCCTTAGCCTGCTTGTCGCCACCGGCAGCACCGCCGAGCAGATAGCCAGCGCTCAGCGTGGTCATCTGGAACGGGCTCACGCCCGTGTCGGCGCTGGCCGTGCCGGTGACGGCAAACGAGCCTGCCAAAGCTGCGCCTATTGCCAACGCAACAGGTTTTGCTACTTGCTTTTCAGCCATTTCTATCTCCTACCTCTGGTCACATGCCCGAAACGGGCACTTGGGTTATTGCCCGTTCCCCCGGGCATGTTCAGTCAGCTTCGCGGTCAGATGCTCCACTCCACTGAATCCACTACTCGTTTTCCGAGTTCTTCAATTCTTTCCTCGCGCTCGCCGATAATCGCGATGCTGCCGTCGCCGTGCGGCAGGATCACGCCAGCGACGCTTTCGCCGGTGACTGTTACGGCGCCGCTCACCATCTCGTCGGGCATCAGCAACAGCGTCACCGGGCCTTTCTCGCCCTGGATGACGAGGTGCGGAATGGCACGGCCGTTGATGATGCAGGTCTGCGCATAGGAAACCAGGCCGACATTGCGGTCCATGGTGCCGATCGACGGATTGACGACGCGGTTGAAGCGTTCATCCGGAACCGCCACGTTGCTTAGCTGCAAAGCCCAGGGTTCGTGGTCGAGGTGCGCCAGCACCTGCTCCGCGAGCAATTGATCGTCCGGCGAGCTGGGGGCGCCGAAGAACTGCACGCCGATGACGGCGGCAAGCGCGAAACTGGCTGCGATGCCGATCCAGGCCGGTGTCGTGAGTCTCGGTCCCCGCCTGAACGGCAGGTTGACGACCTGGTCGTCTTCACCGATCGGCGGCAGGTCCGGGATTTTCAATTCGGGCACATCGATTGCGAGGGCGTTACGGATCGTGGCATCGAGTGCGCGCATCTCTGCCTTGTATGCGCTGCAAAGACCGCAGGTTGCAGCATGCTCGGCGCCGCCTTCGAACGACTCCGAGGGATCTGCTGCTATCGCTTCTCTGTAATTCTCACAATTCATGCTATTTCCGGAGGCGCTCATGCCGCTGCCTCCTTTTCCACTTCATCCTTCAGCTTCAGGCGCGCCCGGTGCAGTCTCGTCAGTACCGCGCCCGGTTTGATGCCCATCAGCTCTGCAATCTCCCTGGTGCTGTGCCCCATCAGGACCTGCAACACCAGCGGTTCGCGATAGTCGTCATCGAGTCTGAAGATCGCTTCGCGCATCGTGGCCAGGTTGGCATCCTCGGTCTCGGCCAGCATCGCTTCCTGGCCAGGGGTCAGGCTGTCGATATCTACCGTCTCCAGCCGTTTCCTCTCGAAGTACCTCGCGTTCTCCCGGCGCACGATCGTCAGCAGCCAGGACTTCGCCGCGCTGTCCTCGCGCAGCGCGTCCAGTGACTTCCAGGCCCTTAAAAGGGCCTCCTGGACGACTTCCTCGGCTACTCCCGGGTCGCGGCTCAGCCATGCTGCATACCGGTACAGGTCCTTGTGCAGCACGCTGACGACCCGGTCAAAGCGTTCCCTGCGCTTTAAGTCCGCACTATCGCTGTTCATACGAGGTGACCCGTCCCATCCAGCAAATATTACTGGACGTTAAAGTTTTTGTGATTCAGGCGTGGAAACCCTACCGAAATACAGGGAAAATCCAAGCATCTGGGCGTAAGACACTGATATGAGTACATTCCCACGGGCTTTGTTCCCCACAACCCGCATGCGCCGCACGCGCCGCAGTGCCGCCCTGCGTGCCCTGGTCGCGGAAACCGGCCTGAATGCATCCGATTTCATCTATCCGGTCTTCGTGCTGGACGGCGAGGGGCGCTCCGAAGCGGTCGAATCGATGCCGGGGATCGAGCGCCGCAGCATCGACGGTTTGCTTAGAGAAGCGGGAGAGGCACAGGGGCTCGGCATCCCGGCGATTGCCCTGTTTCCGGTCATCGACGCGGCGCAGAAGAGCCCCGATGGCGATGAGTGCGCCAACCCGGATGGTCTCGTGCAGCGGGCCGTGCGCGCCCTGAAGGCCGAGCTGCCGGAGCTTGCCGTCATTACCGACGTCGCGCTCGATCCGTACACGACGCACGGCCAGGACGGCATCATCGACGACTCTGGCTACGTGCTGAATGACGAGACCGTCGACATGCTCGTGCGTCAGGCCGTGTCACATGCGGATGCCGGCGTGGATATCGTTGCGCCATCGGACATGATGGACGGGCGTATCGGGGCGATCCGCAAGGCGCTCGAGGAAAAGGGGCACCGCAATACCGTGATCCTGGCCTACGCCGCGAAATATGCCTCCTGCTATTACGGCCCGTTCCGCGACGCGGTCGGCTCCGCGGCGAGCCTAGGCGGCGGCGACAAGCGCAATTACCAGATGGATCCCGCCAACAGTGATGAGGCGCTGCATGAGATCGGCCTCGATCTCGCCGAAGGCGCCGACATGGTAATGGTCAAACCGGCCATGCCCTACCTGGACGTGATACGCCGCGTGCGCGATGCATTCAAGGTGCCGACGCTGGCTTACCAGGTCAGCGGCGAGTACGCGATGATCAAGGCGGCGGGCCAGAACGGCTGGCTGGACGAACGCTCGGCCGCCCTCGAAGCATTGCTCTCGATCAAGCGCGCGGGCGCTTGCGCGGTATTGAGCTATTATTCGTTGCAGGCAGCGCGCTGGCTTTCCGGATAACGAGCTTATGAGCGAAGCAACTGCTGTCATCGACCGCTACGCCGTCATGGGGTATCCGGTCGCCCACAGCCGGTCACCGGTTATTCACCGGCTGTTTGCAGTGCAGACCGGGCAGAACCTGCAATACGAGCTCCTGGAGGTCGCACCCGACAGGCTCGAGTCGGCAATCACGCAGTTCGCGCGGACCGGCGGCAGGGGTCTGAACATTACCTTGCCGTACAAGAGCGAGGTCACGCGGTTCGTCGACGACATGAGTGAACGTGCCAGCACTGCCGGCGCCATCAACACGCTGGTTTTCAAGGACAAGGAAATCTACGGCGACAACACCGACGGTGTCGGCCTCATTCGCGACCTCAAGGAAAACCTGGAAATCGAGCTCGAAGGCGCAAACATTCTTATCCTCGGTGCAGGCGGTTCGACGCGCGGCATCCTCTCCCCGCTCCTCGAAGAGAAGCCCGAATCCGTCGTGATCGCGAATCGCACCATGGACAAGGCGACCGCGCTGGCGCAGATTTTTTCAGCGCAAGGACCGGTAACCGCAGTCAGCTTCAAGAACGTGCGCACGCCGCCGGAGTTCGATCTCATCATCAATGCGACGTCGGCGGGCGTAAAGGGCGAGACGCCGCCGTATCCCGAGCACGCAGTCAGCGAAAAGACGGTCTGCTACGACCTTTCCTATTCGATGAGAACAACGCCGTTTGCCAGCTGGGCCAAGGAGCAAGGAGCAGCCCAGTCGTATATGGGCTGGGGCATGCTGGTCGAGCAGGCAGCGGAATCGTTTTACCTGTGGCGTGGTGTGCGCCCGGACACGGCCGCCGTACTCAAGCAGCTCTCCGTCAACGCATAGTTACCAGTTCTTCCGCGCTCGTCGGGTGTATAGCGACGGTATCGTCGAATTGTTGCTTGGTCGCGCCCATGCGAACGGCAACCGCAAATCCCTGCAACATCTCGTCGGCGCTGTCGCCGATGATGTGGCAGCCGACGATGCGTTCTTCGCTACCCGTCGTCACGAGCTTCATCGCTGTAGGGGTCTTTGTTTCGCTGAATGCATAGGCCATCGGATTGAACCGCGAAGTGTATACCTTGAGGTCATCACCGAAGCTGTCGCGCGCCTCTTCCTCGGTCAGGCCGACCGTAGCGATCGGCGGATGCGAGAAGACAACGGTCGGAATACACTCGTATTCGAGGCGCCGGTCTGTCATGCCACCGTAGAGCCGGTCCGCGAGCCTGCGGCCGGCCGCGATCGCGACCGGTGTCAGCGCGGCGCGGCCCGTTACGTCGCCGAGCGCGAAGATGTTATCGACATTGGTTTTCTGCCATTCGTCCGTCGCAATGAATCCTTTGCTGTCGCTGACGACGCCGGCGGCCTCGAGGTTCAATGACCCGGTGTTGGGCGCGCGCCCGACAGCCCAGATCACGGCATCGAAGTCAGCAAATTCACGGCCGTCCTCTGCTTTCAGGCAAAGACCGTCGCCTGATTTCGCCAGCTCACGGGGCACGACACCTTTTTCAAGTCGCAGTCCGCTTTGGCTCATCGCCGCTTCGAGTTCCGTGCGCAGCATCGAATCGAAGCTGCGCAGCACGCCGTCATAGCGAACCAGCACCGATGTTTCCGATCCGAGTTCATTGAACATCCCGGCGAATTCCACAGAAATGTAGCCGCTGCCGACCAGCGCGACCCGTTGCGGCCGTTCCGACAATTCGAAAAAGCCGTCGGAGGTTATGCCGAGTTCGGCGCCGGGTATACCGGGAACGATTGGGAAACCGCCGGTCGCGATGACGATCCTTTCTGCAGAGTACTGCGTACCATCAACGTCGAGAGTTGTTGAGTCTACGAATGTGGCGTGACCTCTGACGTAGTCCACGTTGCGTTTCTCGAGGTTTCCCTCGTAGATATCGTTCAGGCGGGCAACGTAAGCATCGCGTTTTCTCTTCAGTGCCGACCAGTCGTGTCCCTTGACGGACAAATCGAAACCGAAATCCCTGGCGTGCGCGGCCAAATTCGCGTGGTGCGCCGCATACCACGTGAGTTTCTTCGGCACGCAGCCTACATTGACACAGGTGCCGCCGAGCGGACCGGATTCGATGACCGCTGCTTTCGCACCATATTCCGCCGCACGCTGCGCATGCGCCAGGCCACCACTGCCACCGCCGATGACTATGAGGTCAAAACTCGCTGCCATTTCTCATCCCTTCGTATTGCTTGTCACGCCATGACCATCCCGGACGTGTGATACCATCCTGCCGCCTTATCAGAGAGCCGAACCTGTATGTCCAACCCATTGCTGGATACCAAAGCGCTACCGCGCTTCGACGACCTAAAGCCCGAACAGGTAAAACCGGCGCTGCAAGAGCTTATCGCAGCACAGCGGCGAAAGCTCGCGGACCTGCTCTCGGACCGCTCGGCAAAGGATTTCGCATCTGTGATCGCGCCGCTCGAAGAGATGAGTCACGAACTCAGTCGTGTCTGGTCTCCGGTTGGACATTTGCAGAGCGTGCTCGAAGATCCAGAGTGGCGCGAGGCTTACAACGCTTCGCTGCCGCTACTGACCGAATATGCAACCGAATTATCGCAAAACAAGGAACTGCAGGAAGCGTATCAGCACATCGCCAACACCATGCCCGAGGATGCGACGCCCGCCATGCGCATGCTTGTCGAAAAGGAATTGAGGGACTTCAGGCTCGCCGGTGTGGCGCTCCCGGAAAAGGAAAAAGCCAGGTTCAAGGAACTGATGCAGCAGCTGGCGACGACCCAGGCCAGGTTCGATCAGAACATACAGGACGCAGCGGATGCCTGGCACTTTCATGCAATGGATGAAGCCCGCATGGCCGGACTGCCCGCACAGATCGTCGCGCGGGCCCGAAACGATGCCGCCGAACGGGACGAGGACGGGTGGTGGCTGAATCTCGACTTGCCAACCTATCACGCGGTTTTGACGCACGCCGACGATCGCAACCTCCGCGAAACCTTTTACAAAGCCTGGTCGACGCGCGCTTCGGACCAGGGAAGCAACACGCAATGGGATAACAGCGCGGCCATTGAGACTATTCTCGCCTTGCGGCACGAGGCGGCGCTCCTGGTCGGCTTCGAAAACTACGCCGAGTACTCCCTGGCCACCAAGATGGCATCGGATGTTGGCGAGGTGCTGGACTTCCTGCTCGAACTTGCCGGCAGGACCCGTGAAGCCGCACAGAAAGAACTGGATGCGATCCAGGCGATCGCGGCTGCAGAGCTCGAGGCCTGGGACATTTCCTATCATGTCGAAAAACTGAAGCAGCAGAAGTTTTCCATATCCGACGAAGAACTGCGCCAATACTTTGCTGCAACAGCGGTGCAGGATGGAATGTTCGACCTCGTTGAGAAACTATACGGCGTTTACGTCAGAGAGCGGTCGGGCGTGAGCTCATGGCACGAATCCGTGCGTTACTACGAGGTACGCGATAGCAAGGATGCATTACTCGGCAGTTTTTACACCGACCTGTACGCAAGGAATGGCAAACGCAGTGGCGCATGGATGGACGAGTGCATCATCCGCAAGCGACTCGCAGGTGATGCAACGCCGGCGGTTGGCTACCTCATCTGCAATTTCACGCCGCCCGATGCGAATGGGGTATCGCTGTTGACGCATACTGACGTGCTGACCTTCTTTCACGAATTTGGGCACATGCTGCACCACCTGCTTACGCGCGTTGACTTTCCCAGTATTGCGGGAATCAACGGCGTGCCATGGGACGCGGTCGAGCTGCCGAGCCAGTTCATGGAAAATTTTGCCTGGCATCACGAGGTTCTCGCGGCGTGCTCGGCGCATTTCCGTACCGGCGCATCATTGCCCAGGGAGATCTACGACCGCTTGCACCGCAGCCGCTTTTTCGGCGAGGCGCTCGCCATGCTGCGACAGATCGAATTCGCGCTCTTTGATTTTCGGCTGCACGCGAATTACGACCCTGCCGCCGGCGGCCGGGCCCTCGAGGTGCTCGACGAAGTTCGCGACGAGGTCGCGCTGGTCAAGCACCCGTCCTACAATCGCCTCCCGCACAGCTTTTCTCATATCTTTGCCGGCGGCTACGCAGCCGGTTATTACAGCTACAAATGGGCCGAGGTCCTGGCGGCAGACGCGTTCTCGGCGTTCGAGGAATCGGGAATATTCGATGCGGAAACGGCACGGCGCTTTCGCCGGGAAATACTCGAGGTCGGCGGCAGCCGGGACATCATGGAAGCCTATGTCGCGTTCCGTGGCCGCAAGCCGACCCTGGATGCGCTGTTACGCATGAGCGGCATCGATAAAGCGGCATGAAGATCGCAACCTGGAATGTGAATTCCATGAAAGTCCGGCTGCCGCAGGTACTGGAGTGGCTGGCCAGCGCCAGCCCGGATATTCTCGTCGTGCAGGAGATCAAGCAGGTCTCCGAGGCGTTCCCGGAGGAGTCGTTTACGGAGGCCGGTTACCAGTCGGTGGTCAACGGTCAAAAGACCTACAACGGCGTTGCCGTCCTGAGCCGCAGTCCTGCGGGCGAGCACGTCCTGGAAATTCCCGGCTTCGAGGACCCGCAGCGCCGCGTGCTCGCCTCGACCATCGACGGCGTTCGCATCATCAACCTGTACGTGCCCAACGGCCAGAGCGTCGGCTCGGAGAAATATGAATACAAGCTCAGCTGGCTTGCTGCCTTGAGGGCCTACCTCGAGGAGGAACTGAAGAAATACGACAAGCTCGTCGTGCTTGGCGATTTCAATATCGCGCCCGATGATCGTGATGTGTACGACCCCGAGAAATGGGGCGACGACATTCTGTGCAGCCCGCTGGAACGCGAAGCGCTGGGCAGGCTCCTGGAACTGGGCCTCACCGACGTGTTCCGTTTGTTCGAGCAGCCGGAGAAAGCGTTCAGCTGGTGGGACTACCGTCGCGCCGGGTTCCAGCGAAACGCCGGTCTGCGAATCGACCTGATTCTCACCAGTGACGCCATGACCCGGGCTTGCCAGTCGAGCTATATCGACCGCGAACCGCGAACCTGGGAACGCCCGTCAGACCATACGCCGGTGATTGCCGAGTTCGATCTGTAGGGAAGCAATTTGACATATTAACGGAACGGGGTCTCTATGCTTGCCGTGCAAGGTGTATCATTTCTCGCCATTGAGCCAGATTTTGGCCTAACCAGGGGCAGCTTTCCGTTAAGCTAGGCAACGGTCCAGGCATGAATACTTACGAGAAACCCGGCTACAGTCATACGGGTGTTCTGGCCCCTGGCAGAAAACAGAGAAGAATAGTGTCCCAGGATCGGCGTAACGACTTCGATGTCACCAATTCCGTGCAGGTAAGCGATCCTGCAGCGGTCCGCGATGCCGTGCACGAATTATTCGCCGAAACTTACCCCGGCGCCTCGTTCGACAAGCTATGGCTCGCCTTCCACGATTTCGAGCGTCTTTTCAGCGGTAATTATCCCGGCTACCTGGGCTGCGATACGACCTATCACGACGTGCAACACACGCTCGACATGACGCTGGCCCTGGCCCGGCTGGTGGCCGGCTATGAACGCAGTGTCGATCCCGCCGAACGCCTCGGCGCGCATCGCGCGCAAATGGTGATCATCACCTCGCTGTTTCACGATTCGGGCTACATACGGCATGAGGAACGCGACAGCAAATTCCAGAACGGCGCCGAATTCACGCTTTATCACGTTTCCAGGAGCGCCGATTTCCTGCGCCGCTATCTGCCGGAACTCGGCCTGGCACGCGATGCCGGTGTGGCCAGCATGATCGTGCATTTCACCGGATATGAACTGGACCTGGACAAGATAGAACTCGACGATCCGCGCGATGCAATCTGCGGTCATTTACTCGGAACTGCGGATCTGATCGCTCAAATGGCAGACCGTTGTTACCTCGAAAAATGCCGTGACCGGCTTTACAAGGAATTCGTGCTGGGCGGTATCGCTGTCGAGAGTGCGGGACCCGGCGAGTACGTCGTCCGTTACGAGTCCGGTGAGGATCTGCTGCGAAAAACGCCTGGCTTCTACCGCCAGGTTTCCAAGGACCGGCTGGAAAAGAAATTCAATCGCGCGTACCGCTACATCGAGGTTCTCTATGATGGTGCGAATCCTTACGTCGAAGCCATCAAGATGAATCTCATGCACCTCGTACGGATCCTCAAGACCGGCGAGTGGCGACTACTGCGGCGCAGCCCACCTTATTTTCTCGGCATGAACGATGCTATTCAGAATGTCGACAGCCTGGTGCACGAGCAACTTTCCATGGTGCCGCCTGAGCACGCCGCCGCACAGGGTTACGTTTCCGCGTAATTAAGCAATCGTCTCTCTTATAAATTCGAAGCGGTCATTGCCGAAGAACATCTCTTCGCCGATGAAGAAAGTCGGTGCGCCGAAAGCCCCACGGTCAACCGCTTCCCCGGTGTTCGCCTTGAGTTCATCCTTTATTGCCTGTGCTTCGATTTCCTCGAGCGCGAGGCCGTGTTCTTTCGCAATCTCTGCAAGCACGTGCTCATCGCTCAGGTCCTTTTGCTGTTCCCAGATGGCGGCAAATAAGGCCTGGTGAACGGCTTCGAATACGCCATGTTTGCTGGCCACCAGCGCCAGCCGCAATGCTTTCACGGTGTTTTGCGGAAAAACCGGATTCATCTTCCACGGCAATGCGTAACGCCTGGCCCAGCGCTCGGCGTCCGCCAGCAGGAATTTTCTCTTCGCCTCGACCGTTCCCGGCGGCCGGTTGCCCGTAGCCTGCATGACGGCCCCCAGTAACATCGGCCGATACACGATTTCAGCACCTTCCAGTCCCGGCAACTGGCTGTTTGCCAGGTAGGAATAGATACTGACGTAATCATAGAAGAACTCGACTTTCATGCTCATTTCTCCGGCATTGATTGGTATTTTGCTGGTCGCGTTCATTGCCCGGAATTGTGGCGTATGCGTATCGCCCGCCAGGATATCGACAGCTTACCAGTCCCAGTCGATGCCCGGTTCCGTGCAAAGTAACTGCAACTTGCAGCAGTTAGCCGATCACGAATCGCCGTATATCCAGAGTTCGCCCGGCTTCATTCCTTAGCTTTGTTCATCGTTCTTATCGCGAGAACTTCGCGCCTGTTAAGCTTGCGCTGTGCAAAGAATGCCGCGACGCCCGCGGCACAGACAGCGTAAATATGATCGACCGGGCTGACCGTATTTGCGAAAAAGTTTTCGATCGTATCCATGGAAAGTCCGGCAAATACACGATACGGGGCAGCCTCGATATACCGCCCGGTCTCCACTATGCCGATCATCAGGTTTTCTGCGTAGGCGCCGACCCATGCGATAAATGCAGCTACCGCGGCAAAGCGCCACTCGAAACCACGGCCATACCTGCGTATGGCGAGTCCGACGATCGCACCGATCAGTATGGTGAACCAGGGAAATACCCGCCCGGTTTGCACGGACAGGATCGCCCACATCCAGCCGCAGAGCAGCACGACGAGGATGCCCGCCGCGATCGCCCGCCCCAGGGATTGCTGCGCCAGTATGCGGGCGGCGTCCGGTTTTGGTCCTGTATGTGCCTGTATTCCTGAGTGTTTTTTCTGTAGACGCAGCATGTAAGAATTGCGGCCAGACCGTTCTGCCGAGCGAATCAGCCAGTATATTACACGGTCGGTACGTGTTACCGGCGTCACGGCAACGTGTTCCGCCGGATGGTATAAAGCCTCGCAAGGAAGTCCGGCGCGGGTCTGTTTGTTACATCGGGAGGCTGGAATGCAGAGACTACGTCACGTAGCGCTGCTCGTACTTTTTGTCGTGCCTGCCGCATTCGGCGGCTGCGCCACGACACAGTCGTCCGGTACCATCATCAAGACACTGGACGAGTTCGATCCAGAGTCGCCGTTCCGCAATGTGCTTGTTATCAGTGTCGCCGGCGAGTTTCCGACTCGCGTTCGCTTCGAGCAACAACTCGTCGCTGAATTTTCCGCCGACGAGCCTATCGCTACGCCTTTTTACACGATCGTCGGCCGCCAGGCTCAACTGACCCGCAAGGTGCTTAACGAAGCCGTCAGGGCCAGGGAATTTGATGCGATCATTCTGACGCGCGTGAAAGGCCAGGACCAGGCAGACCTGGCGCCGAATCGTCCGACCGGCCACGGTTTCGAACTGTACCTGTACGATTACGAAGAGCTGAATATTCCTGCACCGATAACTGTCGGATCGACCGTTTCATTCGTGGTCGAGGTCTATGACGCCCGCGCGAAGAAAAAAGTCTGGGCAATCGAATCGTTGCTGTTCGATACCGCGACAGTCGAAACAGTCATATCGGATCAGGTGGCGGCGATTACGGCGGAGCTCATCGAGGACGGTTTAATCGGGATTTAAGGAATCGGGGCTGAAGCGCCAGCCTCGCAGCCGCGCTTACACGCCGCTATTTCTTAGGGCGAGCTCGGCCGCCGCCAGGTCTTCGATCGCGGTGCCAACAGATTTGAACAAGGTAATCGAATCCCCGGATGCTCGCCCGGGGTCTTTGCCGTTGACGAGATCGCGAAGCTCCCCGCAAATGTCTGACTCGCGAATAGAGCCGTCGCTGATGGCCTGGATAATGTCACCGCCCTCCGACAACGCGCCGCTTCTCGTATCCACGTAGACATCCGCGCGCGCCACGGCTTCGCTGTCCGCTTCCCGCATTTCCGGTTTGAAGGCGCCGACCAGGTCGAGATGCTGTCCGGGCTCGAGCCATGCACCGCGCACCAGTGGCTCGTTCGCGAGCGTTGCGCAGCTGATGATATCTGCGCGACCGACGGCATTCTCGAGGTCATCAGACACCGTTATCGAAAAGGAAGACGTGGCCAGTGTGTCTTTGAGCATCCGTGCCGCATCGCCGCGCCGTCCCCAGATGCATACCTCGGTGATCGGCCTCGTCGTCGCGTGCGCGGCAATCAGGTGCGGCGCGAGATTGCCGGTGCCGATCATCAGCAGTCTTGTGGCATCGCGCCTGGACAGGTAAGTCGACGCCAACGCGGAAGCGGCCGCAGTCCTGCGAAGCGTAATCTCCGTGCCATCCAGTATTGCGAGCGGCATACCGGTCTCCGCGCTCATCAGTATGTAGCTGGCATGGACGGCCGGATGTCCCCGCGCCGCATTATCCGGGAACACCGTGGCGATCTTGACGCCCATGCTGCCGCCCGGCCGCCAGGCGGGCATCAACAATAAAGTGCCGGGATTGCCATCCGGAAGCGCTACCTGGTGATGCGCGCGCTGCGGCACTTCGTAGTCACTGCCGAAAGCGATTTGCAGCGTTTCGATCAACTGGTCGTACGGCAACGCCTCGGCAACGGTTTTGGCATCAAGGCTTAGCAAGGGCGATTCGACTTCCATGGGTACAGCCGCCGCCTCGCGACGGCATCATCGCCGAGCATAGCACTTCCAGGAAGCGATCCAGACCGTGATTAATTCTTGCCGGACTTTAACGCCAGGTGTTGCACGGCAGGGCCGAGCAACAGCGGAATGAAGCTGGCAAGGACAATCAGCAGCCAGCCCCGGGCGCCCGGATCGGTCAGTTCCAGCAAAACCCGCAAAAGCGGCGTGTATACCGCCATCAGGATCAATGCCAGGCAAATGCCGATCGCTATCCATATCCAGACATTTCTCGTGATCTCGTTGAATACGAATTGCCGCGGATCCTCCCGCATATTGAATACGTGCCAGAGCTGTGCCATCGCAAGCGTGCAGAATGACACCGTCACCGCGTTGGCTGCGTCGAACTGCAAATGCAGTATGGCGATGCTCATTGCCACGAGGACTGCCGCCGATATGACTACTCCGTGTACCGCGATGCGTAGCCAGTGCGACCGGGTAAGGACCGGCTCATCGCCGGGCCTCGGCCGCCTCTCCATGAGTTTACTCGAGCCGGGTCCTACGCCGAGCGCCAGCGCGGGAAAGACGTCGGTAACCAGATTGAGAAACAGAATTTGCAACGGCAGTAATGGTAGCGGCGCGCCAGCCACGGTTGCGAGTGTCACGATCAACACTTCGCTGATGTTGCAGGACAGCAAATAGACAACGAACTTGCGTATGTTCTGAAAGATTGCCCGGCCATATGCAATCGCTTCGACGATGGTGCGGAATTCGTCGTCCTCCAGAATCATTGCCGCCGCTTCCTTTGCAACCGCGGTCCCCCGGACACCCATCGCGATACCGATGTCTGCTTTCTTGAGTGCCGGCGCGTCATTGACGCCGTCTCCCGTCATGGCAACGACAGATCCCTGTTGCTGGTAGAAATCGATCAGATTGAGTTTCTGTTCCGGCGATACGCGGGAGAAGACCCTGGCCGCGAGCAGCTCCTCGCTGGCCGGCCTGGCGAGAATTTCATCGAGCTCGGTGCCGTTAACGAACTGGCGGGAATGGGCATCGCTGTCCACCATGCCGAGTTCGATGCCGATGTTGCGCGCGGTTGCCTGGTGATCGCCGGTCACCATCACGACCGATACACCCGCATTGCGACATCGATCGATCGCTTCACTTACGCCCTCACGTGCAGGATCTTCGAGCCCTGCGACACCGAGTAATACGAGATTTTTGTAAGGGTTTCCCGTTTGATCGTCGGTAGATTTTTTTGCCACGGCGAGTGTTCTCAATCCCCTGTGAGCAAGTTCGTGGGCGTGATCCAGCCAGCGCTGTCGATCGCGATCACCGAGTGTCACCTCACCTGCCCGCGTCTGCATCGAGGCACATAATGGAATGACCGTTTCTGGCGCGCCCTTGACTGCTACATGAAACCGGGAGTTACCCGTATGTATGGTCGCCATTCTCTTGCTGGCAGGATCGAATGCGATCTCGTGAATTTCGGGCCAGCGCGTCAAAAGCTTGTCGCGATTCAAGCCGCGCCGGTTTGCGGCGACCAGCAGCGCAACCTCGGTGGGGTCGCCGATGGTTATTTCGTCTCCGCCCGGTCCGACACGCAGGCTTGCATTGCTGCACAGCGCGACCGTCTGCAAGAGTTGGTCGAGCAACTGGGCCGAATCTCGATCGAGGCTTCCGTCCCGAAGCACAAACCTGCTGTGAGCTGCATCGCCATGGCCTTCGAGCGCGATCTCGAGATCGTCGGGCAGCCGAATCGTTGTCACCGTCATGCGGTTTTCTGTCAGCGTCCCGGTCTTGTCCGTAAGAATGACGCTCGTCGCACCGAGCGTTTCAACGGCCGACAAGCGCGCGACCAGCGCATTGCGCTTTGCCATGCGCCACATGCCGCGGGCCAGGGCGATCGTTGCGACGATTGGCAGTCCTTCCGGTACCGCGGCAACAGCCAGAGCAATCCCGACTTCGATCGAGAGCAGCGCGTCGCGCCCGAGCAATATACTGATCACCGCAATGAACAGACCAATGGCCAGCACTGCCCATGCAAGCCGTCTGCCGAGCGCGTCGAGGCGCTTTTCGAGGGGCGTCTGATGAGCCTCTGCCTCGGTGACCAGGCGGGAAATGCGCCCCAGTTCGGTCGACATTCCTGTTTCGACCACGACGCCTTTTCCCGAACCGCGCGTAATCGCCGTGCCCTTGAACACGGAATTGCTCCGCTCCATGACCGGCGTTGCCTCGGGCAAGGCTTCTGTCTGCTTGTCGACCGGCAGGGATTCCCCGGTCAGTGTTGACTCGTCGGCCTGCAACTTCGCGGCTTCGATCAGCCGAATATCCGCGGTGACGATGTCGCCTCCCTCGAGGACAACGATATCGCCGGGCACGAGCTGGCCGGCCGGAATTTCCTGGATATTGCCGTCGCGCATTACGACAGTCTGCACCGAGCCCAGGCGCCGCAGCGCTTCCATCGATCGAATCGCCCGCCATTCCGTCAGGAAGCCGATCGAACTGTTTATTGCAATGACCGCGAATATCGCCAGTCCCTCGGCAAAATCTGCAAAAAGGAATGCGAGTACGCCTGCCATGAAGAGCAGCAGGATGACCACGCTTTTGAACTGATCCGCCATGATCGACAGGATGCTGCGGCGTTTGGCGGCTTGCAGCAGGTTCGGACCGAAGCGGCGCCGGCGTATCTGCACGGCGCCGTTGGTAAGACCGAGGAGGGCATCGACCTCGAGATCTGCCAGCACTCCGGCGGTACTCTGGTTCCAGGCAGTGGCGCGCTTGCCTTCCTTGCCCATGGTCGAACCCATAGTCATGCCACCAGTTTAATGCGGCAGCCAGCCGGCGTATGCAATGCGTATATCTACTTGCTGCGTCGGCGATGCGCTTGAACCATAATTAGGCTCGGACAGCTGACGAAGAAGCGGACCGGTCGTGGCATCTAAGCTTCTGCTCAACACGAGGAAAACCTGGATCATAGTCGCCGATGAGTCTGCGGCTACCGTTTATGAACGACAATCCAGGCGTGGCGCGCTGACCGAGCTGTTTCAAATGAAGAATGAAGCCGAGCGGAAAAAAACCGGTGAGCTGATTTCCGATCGTGGCGGCCGCAGTTTTGACAGTCACGGGCAGGGACGCCATACGATGACGAAGGAAAAGTCCGGCCCCAAAAAACATGCTGCTCAGGCTTTTGCAAAGCTATTGGCGCAGCGGATTGCCCACGCCGTGCATAAAGGATCCTGCGAGGAGATAGCGCTGATCGCGGCGCCGCGTTTCCTCGGCATACTGCGAGACGCACTCGCGAAAGCCGGCAATGTCGCACCGGCCGTGACCATCGACAAAGAGATGGTCGGCAAGGATCCCGGCGCTATCGAAAAGTTGCTTGAGAATTATTAGCGGCGTTCGGCCTGCGAAAGCTCCCGCTTACTCTACGGTCACGGACTTGGCCAGGTTTCGCGGCTGGTCGACGTCGGTGCCCTTCAGCACGGCGACATGATAGGCAAGCAGCTGCAGTGGAATCGTGTAGATAATCGGCGCCTGGAAATCCTGGATCAGCGCCGGCAGGCGCATCGTATGAATGCCGACCCGGTCGCCGAACTGCACGCGCGGATCCGCAAACACGTACAGTTCCCCGCCACGCGCGCGAACTTCCTGCAGGTTACTCTTCAGTTTCTCCAGTAAGTCATCGTCGGGCGCCACGGCGATGACCGGCATGTTCTCGTCCACCAGCGCCAGCGGCCCGTGTTTCAACTCCCCGGCCGCGTACGCTTCGGCATGAATATAGGAAATCTCCTTCAACTTGAGCGCGCCTTCCATGGCCACAGGATTCTGCACGCCGCGGCCGAGGAACAGTGCATGGTCCTTGTCGACGAAATGCTCGGCCAGCGTCTCGATCGCCGAATCGAGTGCCAGCACTTCTTCGATCAGGCCGGGCAGCTCGGCGAGTTGCGCAACCAGGATGCGTTCCTGCTTCTCTTCGAGCCCGTTGCGCCGGGCCAGCGAAATCGTCAGCAGCGCAAGCGCCGCGAGTTGCGTCGTAAACGCCTTGGTCGACGCAACACCGATTTCCGGGCCCGCGTGTGTCAGCAGCGACAGCGCCGATTCCCTGACCATCGAGCTTTCGGGTGAGTTGCAGATCGTGAGTGAAGACAGGTAATTCAGCTCTTTTGCGGCACGCAACGCGGCGAGCGTGTCCGCGGTCTCCCCGGACTGGCTGATCGTTACAAACAGGGTGCCGTCGGGAACCACCGGGGATCGGTAGCGGTATTCGCTGGCGATCTCGACCGAACACGGCAGCCTGCACAGCTGCTCGATCCAGTACCTGGCAATCAGCCCCGCGTGGAAACTCGTACCGCAGGCGACGATATGTATTCCCCTGGTATGGTCCAGCACCTGGTTCGCTTCCGGCCCGAAAGCGGCATCCAGCACCTTGCCGTTTGCGATGCGCTCCTCGATGGTGCGGGCAACGGCCCGCCCCTGCTCGTGGATTTCCTTCTGCATGTAGTGCCGGAAATTGCCGCGCTCCGCGGCATCTGCCGACAATTCACTTTCCTTGATCGGCCGCGCGACTTCCCTTCCGTCCGCGTCGTAAACCGACACGTTCTCTTTCTCGACCACGGCGATGTCGCCCTCGTCGAGGAACATGAATTTGCGCGTTACCGGAAGCAGTGCCGCGACATCACTGGCAACAAAATTCTCGCCGATGCCCAGGCCGACGACGACCGGGCAACCGGCTCTTGCGAGGATCAGTTTGTCGGGATCGCTCGCGCTCATGACGGCAAGCGCATAAGCGCCCTCGAGTTCCGCAACCGTCGCCTTGACTGCCGCCGCCAAATCACCCGTTTTCGCTAAATGCTGCTTGATCCTGTGTGCGACGACTTCCGTGTCGGTTTCCGACTCGAACTCGAACCCGTTACTTAACAGATCGTCGCGCAATTCCTCGTAATTCTCGATGATGCCGTTGTGCACGATCGCGATGTCTTCCTGCGACATGTGCGGGTGCGCGTTGATCTCATTGGGCACGCCGTGGGTCGCCCACCGCGTGTGCGAGATGCCGCTCTCGCCGCGAACCGGATTTTCGTCCAGCGCGTTCTGTAGTTCCTGGACCTTGCCGACCCGGCGAATGCGTTTAATCGTCTCGCCATTGCGGACCGCGATGCCGGCCGAGTCGTAGCCGCGATACTCGAGCCTGCGCAGGCCCTCCATCAGTATCGGGACGACATTTCTTTCGGCAATGGCGCCGACGATTCCGCACATTGGTAGTAACTCCGTGGATGATCCGGCAGCTTAAAACGGCGACCGATTATCGCGAACCCTTTATTGTCGCAGCTTTCGCGGCCGGTGAGATTGCATGAGTTTGCGTTCGCGAGCAAGGAACCGGTCACACCTTGAATCGTGACGCCGTAATGCTCTGTTTTTATTGGACTTTATTTCTTCTTGGTGGGCGGCGTCCAGTTCTCGACGGTCTTTTGCTGGGCGCGTTCGAGCGTGAGTTTGTTGGCCGGAGCCGATTTGCTGATCGTCGAGCCCGCGCCGATGGTTGCGCCGGCACCGATTTCGAGCGGCGCGACCAGTTCCACCCCGGAGCCGATGAATGCATTGTCGCCGATGACGGTCTGGTATTTGTTGGCGCCGTCGTAATTGCAGGTAATCGTCCCGGCGCCGATGTTAACGCCCGTGCCGATGATCGTATCGCCGATGTAAGTCAGGTGATTGACCTTGCTGCCGTCGGCAATCGTGCTCTTCTTGACCTCCACGAAATTGCCGATCTTCACCCTGTCCGCCAGCTGGGCGCCCGGCCGCAGTCTCGAAAACGGGCCAATTTCGCAGTCGCTGCCGGTCTTCGAACTTTCGATGTGGCAATTCGGATGAATGACGGTGCCGCTACCGATAATGCTGTCGCGAATAAGGTTGTTCGGCTCTATGCGCGCATTGTCGCCCAAGCTGACGTCGCCCTCGAATACCGCATTGACGTCGATGAATACATTCTTGCCGCAGCTCAGCTTGCCACGAATGTCGACACGCGCCGGATCGGCAAAACTCACGCCCTGCTCCATCAGCTTTTCGACGAGTTGCAGCTGGCGCGCCCTTTCCGCTGCAGCTTCCTGTTTCTTGTCTTGCTTAGCCATTTCCTGTACCTGTCCTGCTTGGCCGAATGATACCGCATGCATGGGCGAAAACTGTGTTGCGCTCGTTGGTATCATCGGCGAACCGTGCGATTTCCTCCTACAATGGCAAGAGAAGGGAGAGCGACGTGAAGAGCCTGAAACGAACGGTAATCCTGGTATCTACTACCCTGTTGGCCTGTCCGATTGCGACGTCGTCGCTGGCCGCCGATTCACTGCCATCCCACGCGCAGAGTGCCAGCAGGATGACCGCCGCGGCGACAGCATTTGTCGATACCCTCGATGCGGAGCAACGCAAGGCCACGCTCCTGCCGCTGAAAGGCGCCGCGCGCACCACCTGGTCGAACCTGCCGATCATCATGGTGCATCCCGAAGGGATCCTCGTCGGCGACATGCAGGACGACCAGCGGCTGGCCCTGCATGATCTGTTGCGCGCCTCGATGTCGAGCCAGGGTTATGCCAAGGCAGCGGGCATCATGCGCCTCGATGACCTTCTTTACGCAATCGAAAGTGCAGGGCTCGAAAGCGACGAGGAGGGTGGCGATGATCCGTTCCGGCGGGCATTCGTCGCAACGCGCAGTTCAGGCAACTATGCTTTCGCTATATTCGGCGAGCCCGCGAACGGGGACTGGGGCTGGAAGCTTGCAGGGCATCACTTCGCGGCCAACTTCACGGTGAGCGGCGGCCGCGTGAGTTTTACGCCGATGTTTGTCGGCAGCAACCCGACGATCATCGAAGCCGGGCCCTATGCCGGCTGGATGGCGATGCCGCACGAGGCGCGCCGCGGCATCGATTTGATGATGTCGCTCACGGACGCACAGCAAAAGGCTGCTACGATCGCCGACGAGGTCGCGGATGATGTGTTCGAAGGGCCAGGGCGACGCGCGAGCCTTGCGAAATACGAAGGCTTGAAGTCCGGCGAGTTATCCGTCGCCCAGATGTCGTTGTTGCGTGCGCTTATCGATGAATACGTCGGCAACGTCGATTACGACAGCGCCACGGCGCAACTCGCGCTGATCGACGAGACCGGCTGGGACGAACTGTGGTTTTCCTGGCGCGGCCCGGTCGATTTAAACGGCGAGTTTTATTTTCGCGTGCACGGTCCGCGACTACTTATCGAATACAACCGGCAAAACCCGACCCATGATCACTCCGTCATGCGCGATCCGGTAAACGACTACGGTGAGGACTGGCTCGAACACCATTACAGGGAATATCACCCGTCCCTGGAGGAAGCCCTCGAGACCGCGCGACGGCGGGTGGGCACACGCGAGTAACTGACGATTAGCATTCGAATTAAGATATGCACCATGCAGCAGCATAATTGGCACAGAGGTACGGCCAGGTTTTGTTCGTGCCTTATTCTCATCGCGGCGTGTACCTTCGCCACCGGCCAGGAAACCTCGAGCGTGCAGTACCTCGGCAACGAAGGCGTGATGATTACGCATGGCGAGACCAAGATTCTCTTCGATCCGATCCACAATTATCCGCACGATACCTATCAGAAGCTTCCACCGGCAATGCAGGAGGCGATATACGCCGGGCAACCGCCGTATGAGGGCGTGGATGCGGTTTTTGTCAGCCATAATCACGCCGATCATTTTTCCGCCCCGGGGCTCACCAGATTGCTTCGCGAACGTCCCGGGATTCACCTGTATGCGCCGGCACAAGCGGTTGCCGAGATGCGCCGACAAGCATCCGCGGAAGACGAGTCAATTTTCGAGCGAGTGACGAATTTCGATCTCGAGTACGGTGACGCCGCGGTGTTCGTGCGTAAAGGCGGCCTGTTGATCGAAGCGGTGCATGTGCCGCACAGTGGTTGGCCTACGGCACGTACCGAGGTGCAAAACATCGTGTTCCGCGTAACGCTCGAGGAGACGAGTACCGTGGTACATCTCGGCGATGCGGACGCCAGGCTGGTGCATTTCGAAAATGACCGGGCATTCTGGGACGAACGCGAAGTCGACCTCGCGTTACCGCCATATTGGTTCCTGCTATCGGACAGCGGTCGTGAAATCCTCGAAGACCGCATCTACTCCAGGCATTCGATCGGCATTCACGTGCCTGCGAATTACGCCACCGACAGATCGGCGATCCCTGAAGAATTGCTCGGGGAAGACCTGTTCATGCAGCCGGGCGAAGGCCGCAGGTTCGTCGGCAGGCAGTAAGTCCGGATTCCTAGTGGGATTCCTTCGCCAGGGTCAGCAACGATTCGACGTCGTAATAATTACCTTTTGTCACCACGGCCGCGATTCGCCGCGTGTTCGAGATGTTCTCCAACGGATTCGCATCGAGCAGCACGAGGTCCGCTTTCTTGCCGACATCGATCGTTCCCATCTGGTCCTCCAGTGAGAAGAATTCCGCCGGCCTGACGGTCGCGGAGCGGATTGCTTCTAGCGGCGACAATCCTGCGCTTACCAGGTACTCCAGTTCCGAGTGCAGGCTGAACCCGGGGACGGATATGAATATCGGCGTATCGGTGCCAGCACCGATCGGCACGCCATGGGCGTGCATGCGCTCGACCAGGAACACCGCCCACTCGCCGAAGGATGTGAAATCCTCGACAGGACTATCCGCCATCTCGGCGGCTTCATTACTCCATTCCTCGCGGACCTCCGCCGGTATGCGCGACAGCGCCTCCTCCCAGTCGTCCTTCAGGAACGGCGGATCCAGGTTGAGCGCACCGAGGCGTAGGGTCGGTACCTGCAGCGTCGACGTCAGGGATGCGATCACCTCGTCGCAGCGTTCTTCGTCATAGTTCGCGATCGCCGGCAGGCGTTGCAGCGAATGTAGAGAAGAGCGGAGCTCGTAGCCGGATAGTCCCTCCGGGTTCTTCAGTAACTCCAGCCGCGTCTCATGTAGTTCCGGAGCGTTACTTGCGCAATCAAGCTCGATGTTGCGCAGATGCTCGATGGAATCGACCGGCGGTCCGGCGGTGCCGGCGCGCATCGACAAGGGTACGTGCGAGTCGATCGGCAGGCCGAGTTCGCGCGCTGTCTCTACCATCGCCTCGAAGGTGTCCGGCCCGACCATCTCGTAGATCTTGATGAAATCGACACCCTGCTCCTGCATGTCGCGGATCGTTTGCCGGGCGTCGTCCGGCATTGCGTTGCGCACGCCGATCTCCGGTCTCGATACGCCGTCGTAGACGACGAAGTTGCCGTCGAGCAGCGGCCCGGCGAAAAATACCCGCGGCGCAACGACTCCCTCGGCACGCATTTTCTCGACGACCGGCAGCATCTTGTGCATCAGCCCACCGGTGTCGCGCACGCTCGTGATGCCATAGGACAGGAACAGCGCCGGCATGACGTCGCTAAACCGGTCGTCGTAGCTCAGGTGCACGTGTGCATCCCAAAGCCCCGGAATCAGGTACTTGCCGCTGCCGTCTATCGTGTCTGCATACTGCGCTGCCGCGTTTGTCGAATCGACAGCGGTGATTTGATCGCCGTCGAATACAACAGTCTGCTTTTCGCGAACGCCATTCACGGCATCGATGACGGTGACATTTGTTATCGCGGTACCGGTGGGCTCCGGTTTTGCGCAGCCAACGAGCGTTGCGATGAATATCAAGCAGAGAGAATATTTCCGATTCATTTGACTATGGCTGCAAATCAACGCGGAAACTCGTGACGAACTGCAGAAAATTGCTTACTTCGGTAATGTCTTTGCCGACGAACCTGATCGTGTGGGAGTTCACCTTCTCGACGTTCGACAGATAAGCCAGCAACTCGACCGGCCGGTAATGCTTGAGACTGAGCTCCAGGGTTATCGGCGTATCGAGCACGTACGGCTCGAAACCATCGATCCGATCAATGGCGGATTTCGTCCGCGTCCGGATGACCTCGTAGGCCGCCTCGGGCGTCAAAGTGCGCGCCGAATGAAAGCCGCTCGCCCATTTGACGACAGCGCCCTCGATATCGCCGATGATCACCTGGTTTTCCGCCACCGCGATGTCGTCGCCCGAAACCATGATGACCGGCACACCGAAATGGCCTGCTATCGCTGCATTGATGCTGCCCTCGGTCATGGTCATGCCGTTCAGGCGCAGACTCGTGATATTGCTGCTCGACATCGTGTGGGCGCGCACGCCACGCGTATTGTCGGTGCTCGCGTGATAACCGGTGAAGATGACGCCGTCGAAGGTGTCGTCGATCCCTGCCATCATGCCGTGCTCGCGCGGCCAGGAACGGATTATGGTCACATCGTCCGGCAGCTGCTCGATCAGCAGGTTCTGCCCGTTGCCGTGTGAATCACTGACGAGGAATTCCGTCGCGCCGGCCGCGCGTGCGGCGTCGATCACGGCGTTGACTTCGTTGGTCATGAACTGCCGGAAGCGCTCGTACTCGAATCCGTCAGGGCCCAATTGCTCGCCGGTCACGGCACCGACCACGCCTTCCATGTCGGCGGAAATGTAGATCTTCAGCCCCTCCTGTGCCCGCGCCCCGCTGGCTATCGCCGTCAGCGCAAAAAGACAAAGCGTCACTTTGAATTTCATTTCGTCTTCCTCTCTAAGGTCTCACCGGCAAAGTGATCTGCGACGGATGCTCGGCCGAGTGGTGCACGGTATTACGGGCAACGACGCTCTCGGTTTCATCGTAGTTGTTGCCGCCGGTATTCAGGTTGCGCATGTATTGCGGGAACTTGCTCGACGACACCTCGACCCGGATCCTGTGCCCTTTCTTGAACTCGTAGCTCGTCGACATTGGCGTCGGGTCGAGTTCGTAAATTTCGCCTTCCCGCATGAACACTTCCTTTTCATAGCCCTCGCGGTAACGTGCACGCAATATCGTGTCGTCCACGTTGTAGGCTGTACCGTCGGGATGGACATCGACCAGCTTGACAGTGAAGTCCGTGTCTTTCGCATCCGATGACACGAACAATTTGGCGCGCACGAAGCCCGTGACGTCGAGACTTTCCTCGAGCGGCTCACTCGTATACACGAGCACGTCCGCCCGTGCTTCTATGCCGCGCTGGTCGAAACTGCCGCCTAATGCCGCGCCACGGTTGCAACACACGCCGCCGCCCAATGCCGGCACCGGGTTCATCGGATCGTAAGTGAAAGAATCCGAGTCGCCGCTTGCTGCATCGAAAGACAGCGAACCGTCGCCGAACACGCTGTTTGCGTGCCCGCCGCTTGCCAGGTACAGCGTCAACGGCTGTACATCCTCCGGTGGCCAGGTATCGGCCGACTCCCATGCATTCCTGCCCATCGTATAGAACTGCACGCGCGGCGTGTTCTCGTGAAAGTCGTTGTTCTCTCCTTTGAGGTAATGATCGAGGAAGGCGAAGATCGTGTCGTAATACGGAAACCATGCATTGCCGACGTTCAGTTCGCCGGCGATATAGGCTTCGTGCTCCGGCGTGCGATAGAAACCGCAATGCAGGGTCGGTGCGATGACCATGTACTGGCCGTCGCGCACTTCCCTGTCGCTGGCGTTTTCGCGGACGTGATTGTAAAGCGCGAGATTCGGTCCCTGGCTCACATCGAACCAGCTGTTGAACCAGAATGCGGGAACGCCGAAGTCCTGGTTATCGTGATACAGGCCGCCCGCGTACCATTTCGGATCGTTTGGTTTCCTCGCCATCAGGTCGGCGCCCGGACCTTCGTTGCCGTCGGCATCCTTGAGCCAGTCGATCGCCGGCAACTTGTTCATGTGCTTCTTCCAGTCCATCTCGGGCATGTCTGCTGCGAGAGCATAGGCCTTGCGCAGCCGCTGCAGCTGTTCCTGGCTCAGTCCTTGCGGAAACTGCGGACGCAGGTTCTGCTGCACGCCATAGAGCCATACGGTGAACAGCGTCTGGTGCACGCCGCCCTTGTACCAGTTGCCCTGTTCGTAGAATTCGCCGACCCGCCCGATGCCGGCGCCCGAGGCCATCGGGATCATCGCCGTATGCGCCGGATGGTTCTGGGCGGCGAGGGCCATCTGCCACTCGGCGGTCGACGAACAGCCGAGGGTCGCCACCTTGCCGTTCGACCACTCCTGCTCCGCGATCCAGCTCAACGAGTCATAGCCGTCCGTCTGCGGGCGACCGAGAATCTCCCAATCGCCTTCGGAGTAATAGCGCCCGCGCTCGTTCTGTACGACGTAGGCATAGCCGCGTTCGAGCGTCTCGTTCGCCCATTGCAGGCTTGGCCCCTCGATCGTGTTGAAGTCATAGGGCGTCTTGACGAAGACGGTGGGGAAAGGCCCGTCGCCTTTGGGCAGATAGACATCCGTCGCCAGGCGCACGCCGTCCCGCATTGACACCATGATCATCGTCTCGGCTTCGGAGATCGCTTCGAATTTGGCGACTTCCGGATCCTTGTAGTCCTGCGCCACTGCCGCGGCATGCAGTGCGCCCACGACCAGCAATGACAGAAAGGTCGCAGCGTGCGGGCGGCCGCCCTTTGTATGCATCATGTGATTTCCCCGGGAACTGTTCCAATGTTTTCGATCAAGCATAGGTGGCCGATTCGGCGAGGTCAAAACCGACTTGCTAGACTTCGGGTTTCGCCGAGCACGCCTGCATGAACGGAGATCAGCCAATGGTGCCAAGTCGAAAGCACAGCATTCAGTTTTTCCTCTATGGGTTTCTTGCTTTTTCCGCAATCCCGGCCGTGTCTCATGGCCAGTACCCGCCGGATGCGATCTGGGATGTCGCGGTGGGCGGTGTCGATACCGTGTTCATGGAAGAAATGACTGCGGGTGAAATTGCCGCTGCCATTCGTTCGGGAAGTACTTCGGCCATCGTTGCGACCGGCGGGCTGGAGCAGAACGGACCGAATGTCGTGACCGGCAAGCATAACTACACCTTGCGCGCGACAACAGAAGCGATCGCCAGGAAATACGGCAATGCGCTGGTCTCGTCGATCGTGCAATTCGTTCCCGAAGGCCAGATCGATCCGCCGACCGGTCATATGCAGATGCCGGGCACGATCAGCCTGACCGAGGCGACCTACGAAGCTTTATTGACGGATATCTGCCGCAGCCTTCGGCAAAACGGCTTCAGAAAAATCTTTTTGCTAGCTGACAGCGGCGGCAACCAGGACGGAATGCGCAACGTTGCAGACGTCCTGAATCGAGAGTGGAAAGCCACACGTGTCCTCTACCTCCCGGAGTATTACGAAGAAGACGCCTGGAGTTACAACTATTTAAAGGAACTCGGGTTCGTGCAACAACCGGATGAAAACTCTGCGTTTCGCAACGGGATTCACACGGATCTGCACTATGAAGCCATCATGGCGCTCATCGACCCGGATTCGATACGCGCGCACACGCGATTGAAAAATGGCGATTTGTCCGTGCACGGCGTCGAGTTCGATTCGATCGAAACGATGCAGGATGTCGGTCGCAAACTCGTCGAGTATCGCGCGGACATCACCGTGCGCGCGATGCGCAAGGCGACAGCAGACTAACTCTTACCCTTGAGTTTCTGCGCTGCCTGGTAGCGGGCACGTGCTTCGGCGAGTTCCTGCTGTGCACGGATGAGATCCGTTTCTGCAGACACGCCCTTGAGTGCTTCCTCGGCTTCCTGCTGCGCTTTCAGCGCCGCGGCCTCGTCTAATTGATCGCCACGCAGCGCCGTATCGGCAAGTACGGTGACGAGGTGCGGCTGGATTTCGAGCATGCCGCCGGTGATATAGAAGAAGTGCTCGTTGCCATCCGTATCTTCGACGCGGACCTCGCCCGGTTTCAGTGCCGTCAACAACGGTGCGTGACGCGGCGCGATGCCGACCTCGCCCATGCGGGCCGGTGCATACACCATCCTGGCCTCGCCCGAGTGGATCTCGCCTTCGGCGGATACGATGTCGACGTGAATGGTAGCCATGTGCTTCGTCCCGCTTGCTTATTAAATCGTCTTGGCTTTCTCGACCGCTTCCTCGATGCCGCCGACCATGTAGAACGCCTGCTCCGGCAGGTGGTCGTAGTCGCCGGCGACGATGCCGTTGAAGCCGCGAATCGTGTCCTGCAGTGAAACGTACTTGCCCTTGGTGCCGGTAAAGGTCTCTGCCACGGAGAACGGCTGCGACAGGAAGCGCTGGATCTTGCGGGCGCGGGTGACGATCAGCTTGTCGTCTTCGGAAAGCTCGTCCATGCCGAGGATCGCAATAATGTCCTGCAATTCCTTATATCGTTGCAGGATGGCCTGCACGCCACGGGCGCAGTCGTAGTGCTCCTGGCCGATGATGTTCGGATCGAGGATACGGCTCGTGGAATCGAGCGGGTCGACCGCTGGGTAGATACCGAGCTCGGCGATCTGCCGCGACAGGACGAGTGTCGCGTCGAGGTGCGCGAAGGTGGTTGCCGGAGACGGGTCTGTCAGGTCGTCCGCGGGAACGTAGATCGCCTGGAACGAGGTGATCGAGCCGGTCTTGGTCGAGGTGATGCGCTCCTGCAGCACGCCCATTTCCTCGGCCAGCGTCGGCTGGTAGCCCACGGCCGACGGCATGCGGCCGAGCAGCGCCGACACCTCGGTGCCGGCGAGCGTGTAGCGGTAAATGTTGTCGATGAACATCAGCACGTCGCGGCCCTCGTCGCGGAACGCTTCCGCTATCGTCAGGCCGGTGAGGCCGACGCGCAGGCGGTTGCCCGGCGGCTCGTTCATCTGCCCGTAGACCAGCGATACCTTGTCGATGACGCCGCCGTCCGTCATCTCGTGGTAGAAGTCATTGCCTTCGCGGGTCCGCTCGCCGACGCCCGCGAACACCGAATAGCCACCGTGTTCCTTGGCGATGTTGTTGATCAGCTCCATCAGGCACACGGTCTTGCCCACACCGGCACCCCCGAAGAGGCCGATCTTGCCGCCCTTGGCGATCGGCATGATGAGGTCGATGACCTTGATGCCGGTTTCTAAAAGCTCTGTGGCAGCCGCCTGTTCCTCGTAGGTCGGCGCCTTCCTGTGAATGGGCAAGTGCGTCTCGGCACCGATATCGCCGGCGTTGTCGATCGGTTTGCCGAGCACGTCCATGATGCGGCCGAGGGTCTTCTCACCGACTGGAACCGTGATCGGCTTGCCGGTATTGCTTACGCCCATGCCGCGCTTCAGGCCCTCGCTCGAGCCCATCGCGATCGTCCGTACGACGCCGTCGCCCAGCTGCTGCTGCACTTCGAGCGTCAGATCGGCGTCATCGATCAACAGCGCATCATAAACTTTGGGAATGGCATCGGTCGGGAATTCGACGTCGACAACGGCGCCAATGACTTGCACGGTGGTTCCTGTGCTCATGTACTCAGTCCTCTAATCTCAAACGGCAGCCGCGCCACCGACAATTTCTGAAATTTCCTGTGTGATCGCAGCCTGACGGGCCTTGTTGTAGTCGAGCTGCAGCTTGTCAATGATTTCACCCGCGTTATCGGTCGCCGATTTCATGGCAATCATTTTTGCCGCCATTTCGCAGGCAAAGTTTTCGACCGCGCCCCTGTAGACCTGTGACTCGATATAACGCGACAGCACATCGTCGAGCAGATCGATGGCGTCGGGCTCGTAAATGTAGTCCCAGTGTGCCTGCAGCTTTTCGTCGCCGAGGTCGATGGCGCTGACCGGCAACAAGGTCTTGACCTCCGGCCGCTGGCTCATGGTGCTGACGAATTCGTTGTGCACGAGGAACACGCGATCGATATTTCCTTCGCTGTACGAGTCCAGCATGATCTTGATCGCACCGATCAGGTCATTGACTTGCGGCCGATCCCCGAGGTGGGTTGCCGTGCCGACGACGTTGCCGCCGAGGCGCCGGAAAAACTGCACGGCTTTGGCGCCGACCAGCGCAAGATCGACCTCGACGTTCTGTTCCTGCCAGCGCTGCAACTCGCCGATGACGGTCTTGAACATGTTGACATTCAGTCCGCCGCAGAGGCCGCGGTCGGTCGAGATGACGATGCAGCCGACGCGTCTCGCTTCACGCTCCACCAGCCAGGGATGCTTGTAATCCGGGTTGGCGTATGAAAGATGCCCGATCACGCGACGGATACGCTCGGCGTAGGGGCGCGAGGCTTCCATTTGCGCCTGCGCCTTGCGAATCTTCGATGCAGCAACCATTTCCATGGCTTTGGTGATCTTCTGCATGTTTTTCACGCTTCGGATCTTGTTGCGAATTTCTTTTTCGCTAGGCATTTCTAGTAAGCACCTTTCTCCGCGAAACCCTCGCAGAGTGCTTTTAGACTCGCTTCGATTTCATCATCGTACGCGCCGGTTTCGTTAATTTTTTCGAGAAGGTCCGCATTATTTGCATGCGCATAGTCGTGCAACGCAGCTTCATAGTCCTGGACCTTGGCGACGCCGATGCCATCCAGGTAGCCCTCGTTTACCGCGTATAGCGACACGGCCATCTCCGCAACCGACAGCGGTGAATACTGCTTCTGCTTCATGAGTTCCATGACGCGCTCGCCGCGTTCGAGCTGTTTGCGTGTCGCTTCATCGAGATCGGAGGCGAATTGTGCAAACGCCGCGAGCTCGCGATATTGAGCGAGCGCCAGTCGGACGCCGCCGCCCAGTTTCTTGATGATCGCGGTCTGCGCCGCGCCACCGACACGGGAAACCGACAGGCCCGCGTTGATGGCCGGCCGGAAACCGGCGTTGAACAGGTCGGTCTCGAGAAAGATCTGTCCGTCGGTAATCGAGATCACGTTGGTCGGCACGAAAGCGGATACGTCACCGGCCTGGGTTTCGATGATCGGCAGCGCGGTCAGTGATCCCGTTCTCCCTTTTATTTTGCCGCCCGAGATTTCCTCGATGTAGTCCGCATTGACTCGCGAAGCACGTTCCAGGAGCCGCGAATGCAGGTAGAAAACGTCGCCGGGATACGCTTCACGCCCCGGTGGGCGCCTCAAGAGCAGCGATACCTGTCGGTATGCCCACGCCTGCTTGGTCAGGTCGTCGAAAATGATCAGCGCGTCCTGCCCGTTATCCAGGAAATACTCGCCCATCGAGGTGCCGGAGTAGGGCGAGATGTATTGCATCGCCGGCGAATCCGCCGCTGCGGCCGCAACCACGATCGTGTGCTCCATCGCCCCGAATTCCTCTAGCTTGCGCACCACGCCCGCGATCGATGAGGCCTTCTGGCCGGTCGCGACATAGATACATTTAATGCCGGTGCCGACCTGGTTGATGATCGTGTCAATGGCCAGGGCGGTTTTGCCCGTTTGCCGGTCGCCGATAATCAGCTCACGCTGGCCGCGGCCGATCGGCACCATCGAGTCGATCGATTTCAGTCCCGTTTGCACCGGCTGACTGACCGACTGGCGTGCGATGACGCCCGGTGCGACCTTCTCGATGGG
>JBFFKF010000002.1:0-73680 GCA_041555515.1 Woeseiaceae bacterium | reverse complement strand
CTCCTCCTCCGAGCGCAAGATGGTCTCCGGCACGTGGGTGCCAAGCCCGACCGGGACGCCAACCGTCCGCAAGGCCTCCAGATTGCTGAGCAGGACGTCCACTTTCCCTGCTTCACAAAGCCCGTCCGTGGTAGTCCCCTGATGGTAGACAGCGATGGGATTGCAGGCCCTCATCTGCCGCGCGTTCACCTCGACGGGGATGGCCGGGAAGGGCTGGAAGATGCTGATTGAGCTGTTGTCCGTCGGCCGCGCGATCACCTTGCCGTCTACAGCGGCGGGTGGCAGCCAGGCGGCCACCTACGCATCCGGCGCCTACACGCAAATTCGCAGGCAATTCAACTCGCCGGTTGCGAAGTTCGAGGGAGTCGGCGAGGCGCTGACCCGTATCGCGGGTCACACTTATATTATGAATGCGGCCGTTTCCGTAACGGCCGGCGCTATCGATCAGGGTGAAAGACCGGCCGTGCCATCGGCGATATTGAAATATCACTGTACGGAAATGGGCCGCAAAGTGGCAAACGACACAATGGACGTGCACGGCGGTAAAGCCATCATGCTGGGGCCGAAGAACTACGTCGGCTACGGTTACATGGCGACGCCGATTGCAATCACGGTCGAAGGTGCAAACATTCTCACCCGCAGCCTGATCATATTCGGCCAGGGAGCAATGCGCTGCCATCCGTTCGTTTTACGGGAGTTGCAAGCTGCGCGAGACACCGATGCTGAGCGCGGCCTCGCGGAATTCGACGATGCGCTTTTTTCGCACGTCGGTTATGCCATCAGCAATGCGGCTCGCTCATTTTTCCTTGCGCTGACGCACGCGAAATTCAGCGAGGTGCCCTACAACACGCCGACGCGGCGTTATTACCAGAACATCAACCGCTACAGCGCCGCCTTTGCACTTGCCGCCGACATTGCGATGCTGACACTCGGCGGCAAGCTCAAGATCAAGGAGCTGCTGTCGGCACGCCTGGGTGACGTCCTGAGTTCGATGTATCTCGCCTCGACGGTACTCAAGCACTTCGAAAACCAGGGCCGTCGTGCATCCGATCTGCCGCTGGTCGAGTGGTCGGTCAGGACATTGATGTACAACGCCCAGGAGCAGTTGCACAGTTTCCTGAGAAATTTCCCGAATCGGCTGGTCGCATTCCTGCTGCGCATCGTCATATTCCCGCGCGGGCGCACATATTCCTCGCCGGCGGACGACCTGGGTAAACAGATTGTCGAGTTGATAACGAAGACCGGCGAGGCACGGGAACGCCTCTGCCTGCAGGCTTACACCACGATCGAACCGACGAACCCACGTGGTTTGCTGCAGGAAGCGCTGCTGTTATCCGAAGAACTCGCGCCACTCGAGCTGAAACTGAAACAGGCCAGGAAGGAAGGTCTGATTCGCGCCGACTATTTCGGACACCAGATCGACGAGGCGGAGCGCGCCGAGATCATCAGCGTCACCGAAACGCGAAAGTTGCGCGACTTGCACGAAAAGGTGCTCGACCTGTTAGCGGTTGACGACTTCGCTCCCGAAGAAATGGCCCGGACCGGATCGATCGCCGCCGACACGGCAGTCGAGAAGGCCGACACTACACCACCGCTTCCGGAGCAAGAGCCGAAGGCAAAGACCAGGACAGAAAAAACGGCGAAGAAAAAGGCTTCGAAGAGTAAGCCGGCGAAGCGGGCTGCCGCGAAGAAAAGTAGCCGCAAGAAGGTCGCTACAAAGAAAAAAGCCGCAAAGAAAAAATAACGGCTATCTGAGCAATGACAGACACCTCGGGGCCAGTATATGAGGTCACGTTCAACGTTGATCGCGAGATCGTCGATCAGTTCGACGCGTGGCTGAAGCAGCATGTGGAAGATATGCTGCAACTGGCGGGCGTGCACCAGGCGGAAGTTTACGAGGAGCAAGACGACGACGAGGGCCGCGCCCGACGCGTCCTGCAAGTCTTCTTTACCGGTTACCCAGAGCTGGAACGCTATGTGGCGAAGCAGGCGGGCGCGGACCGGCAATCAGCGGTCGATCGATTCGATGGCAGGTTCGGATTAAGAAGCCGTGTGCTGCGTCAATCCGGCGTCTTTGCCGGTGAATCGAAACCGGCCGAAGTATGCCTCAACTGCGGCGCAAGGCTTGGCGGTCAGTATTGCGGAAACTGCGGGCAACGCGCTGCCAGCCGGCTCATCAGTATCTGGGAATTGTTGCGGGATGCTTTTGGCGACCTTCTGGAATTCGACTCGCGCCTCTGGCGCACGCTGATACCGCTGATGATTGGCCCCGGGCAGTTGACCCGGGATTATCTCCGCGGCCGGCGTACCCGCTACATGCCGCCTTTTCGCATGTATCTCGTGTTGAGCATCGTGTTTTTCCTGGTGGCCTTTTTCGATCCTCGGGAGGAACTGGGCATCCTGTTCGAGCCGCAGGAGCCTCCGATCGCGGCAAGTCCCGACGAACGGACGGAAGGCGGATCGATCTCGGACGAGGTCATCCGCGATCTGCGGCGGGATGGCATCATCGGCGAAGACCCGGCTGTTGTCACGGGCGACGCTGTGGAAGGGGACGTCGCATCCGGTAGCAACGGCGTAACGATCAGACTTTCCGGCGACGGCGAACCGGGACCCGAGTGCGACTTTAACGACATGGACCCCGACAGCATGCCGGACTGGATGGCGCGGCGCTTCACGCCCGAACGACTGGCCGCCGTGTGCGAACGCGTCGTCGCAGACAAAGGCAAGGCCTTTCTCAGGGAGCTCCTCGACAACGTGCCAGCAGCGCTGTTCGTGTTGCTGCCATTGATGGCGCTCGTACTGAAGATACTGTATCCCCTGTCGAAGCGTTTCTATGTCGAGCACCTGTTGTTCGTGGTGCATTACCACGCTTTCGTATTTCTCGTCCTGATCCTGCAGGTCCTTATGTCACGTACGGCCTCACTGCTCCGCGCGCCGGAAATATCGATGGACGTGGTTACCCTTGCCCTCTCGCTGTACGTGCCGGTTTATCTTTATAAAGCGCAGCGACGCGTTTACGAGCAGGGGCGATTCGTCACAGTCATGAAGTTCCTGATATTGGCACTCGCCTACTTCAGCGGACTCCTGGTCATATTCTCCCTGGTCGCGATTTTTGCGGCGTTTTCGATCTAGGAATCTGCCCGGTGGAGTGACTTACTGACGAGCAGACTCCTGCTCATCGGCCTTGAGTGAAGGGGCGCGGACAACTAGAATTTGAAGGTTACGCCCAGAGTGTGAGGCGATAAGGGTTATTTCGACAAACAATCCATGAATAACAAGAGCATAGGAATCAGCGGTCTCGCCTCCTACATTCCGCCCTACCGGGTGTGGCTAGAGGATTGGTGTCAGTGGACCGGCAGCCAGTGGCCAAAAATACGGGAAGTTGTCGGGCGCAGCTTCCGCGTCCGGGGGCCTGACCAGAGTGTTTACACGATGGCCGCAACGGCGGTGATGCGCCTGATCAAGCAGTACGATATCGACCCCGAAAGGGTCAAGTTCCTGGGCCTCGGCACGGAATCCAGCACCGACAATTCGGCCGGCGCGATCATAATCAAGGGCATGGTGGACCGCGCGCTCCAGGCCGCGGGTAAACCGCCAATCACCAGGAGTTGCGAGGTCCCGGAATTCAAGCACGCCTGCCTGGGCGGCGTTTACGGCATGAAAGGCGCCATCCGCCACCTCGCGCTCGATGGCGTTGGCAGCCAGGCAATCGTCGTTTGCGCAGATATTGCGGAGTACGCCCGCGGCAGCAGCGGTGAACCGACGCAGGGCGCCGGCGCCGTCGCCATGCTGCTCGAGGAAGATCCGAAACTGGCGGCGGTCGACCTGATCAACTCCGGATCGGCTTCCGATTACCGGGTCATTGATTTTCGCAAGCCGATGCTCCGATTCTGCAGCCAGGACCGCAGTGAAAGTCACCAGGTCCAGGACTTCCCCGTTTATAACGGCAAATACTCGACGACCTGTTATATCGACGAGACACTGCATGCCCTGAATGACATGTACGAAAAGCGCGGTTTGAATCCCAGCGAATACCTGCGCAGCCTCAAGACCATCTTCATGCACAGGCCGTATCGCCGGATGCCGGAGACCGGCTATGCGATCTCCTACCTGTTTGCGCTCGCCACCGGCGGTCCCGACGACCGCGCCGAGCTCGCATCCTATTGCTACCAGGCGGGCGTCGAGCCCGCGCAAGTATTACAGGAGATGACGAGCGAACCGGCAGTCGCCGGACTGGCCGTACCCGAGCGGCACAACTTCGAGGCCTATCCGCTGACCATGGCCGTATTCAAGATCTTTCGCGCGGCACGCACGTATCGCCGCGAGATCCTGGACAAGCTTGCGCTCGGCAGCGACACGATGCTTGACCTGGGCAACTTGTACACGGCCGCGTTGCCGGCATGGATGGCGGCCGGCCTCGAGGAGGCTGCGGAAGAGAACCGTGAGCTGGCCGGCGAAGAGGTGCTGACGTTCGGTTACGGCAGCGGCGATGCTGCCGAGGTTATTCCGTTGGTGATGGCCGATGGCTGGCGAGATGCGACCGCCAAAATTCGTTTCGCCGAGTCGATGCAATTCGCTGTTGACCTGAAAGAACATCAATACGCCGCCTTGCACGACGGCAGGCGTGTCGCCGACCTGCAGTATTTGCCAAAGGACGAGTTCGTCATCGACAAGGTCGGCCAGACCGATCATCGCCAGTTTCAGGATCTGGGGATCGAGTACTACCGCTACGTGGGCTGAAATTGTCTCGCACACACGTGAAGCGATTTCGGCCTGACTGTCAGCGCGGCCTTGTGTAACGCCCCAGCTGCTCCGCGAACTCCTGGTTCAGCCGTTGCCACTCCATTCTGAACCACGGCGTAAAACGCTCGGGTACCGTATCCATCTCCTGGTGCAGATTGCTCGCTGTGATAAAGCGGAGTTCTGCGATTTCCGCTTCGTTCGCCCTTGCGTCCTGCCCGAGCCGACCGAGGTAGACCCAGCAAAATTCATTTTCCGAGCCCCGGTCCGCGAAGTCGGCCTGGTACTGAAACTTATAAATGAATTCCAGTGCCGCCGATGTATCGAGTTCCTGTTCTAGCCGCCGAGCCGTGGCCGCGTCCATCGACTCCCCTGATCGCGGATGGCTGCAACAGCTATTCGACCAGTATCTTGGCCAGAGCCGTTTCTCCTCACTGCGCCGTTGCAACAGCAACTCGCCCTTGTCATTGAAAAGAAACAGCGAGAAAGCGCGGTGCAGGACGCCTTCGCCGTCGTGACATTGGTCCTTGCCGAGACTGCCTATTTCCCGGTCTTCCGTGTCGACGAGGATGAGTAACTCGTTTTCCGTTTCCATATCCGTATCCATACGCACTTAGCAAGACCCGTGGCGGCTCTCCATTTGTATTATTTCGTACCCGGCCGTATCCAGCGCCCGAGACACCTCATCGACCGTGTTCGGGCACAGCGCCACAATCGAACCACCGCCACCGGCACCCGTCAGTTTTGCGCCGACCGCGCCGTTTCGTCTCGCAATCGCGACCATCTTTTCGAGTTCCGGGGTAGACACCTCGATTGCGTTCAGAAACCCGTGACACACATTCATCATCGAGCCGAGCCGTTCGTAGTCGCAATTCCTGAGCGCCACAGCGCCGGCCATGCTGATCTCGTCGATCTCGTCGAAGATGGTCGTGTAGAGCTCACGGTTCTTTTCGTATCGCGAGCGGACCGCTGCGACTTGCTCGATGGTACTGCCCTTGGTGCCGCTCGCTGCGACCACGATCGGCGGCGCCTCGGCCAACTTGATCGGCTTCGTCCTGCTCTGGGTTCCTTTGCTGTAGAGAACCGGCTCGGCGTAGGTTGCAATATTATTGTCTATGCCGGAGGGCGAGCCATGCGCGATCTTCTCGCACTGGAATGCCAGCTTCTCGACCTCTACTTTGCTCATGCCTTTTCCAACGAGCTTGTCCAATGCGCGAATGATCGCTACTGCGAGCGCGGCGGAGAATCCGAGACCGGCCGCCGGCGGGATGCGGGACCGGACATGAAAGTCGAAACCACGTTCCTTGACACCGAAATACCGGGCAATCAGGTTTAGCACTGCTTCCTGTCCGCCGCGCACCGGTGCATCGGGATCCATTTGCCTCTCAATGTTCCAGTCCGGAATCAACAGGCGACTAGCCGATGCGGACTCGGCGACGCGGACGGTCACGGCGGATTCGATCGGCAGCGCCAGTACGTGCCGATCATAAACGGCGGCATGTTCGCCGAGCAGTATGACCTTGCCGGCCGCCACGCCCTCCGCCATGTTGATCGCCGAATTGTTCTCCATGGCGGCAGTAACCGGTTGGATCGTGCCTGGCGGGACGCTGTCCGCCATCGACAGCACCGGGATCTTGGTGGTGTCATCGTCGGATACCTGCATGCTCTTGATCAGTTCCTCGGCCTTCCATGGTTTCACCTCGCCGCTCTCGATCATGCCGGCGACGACCTGGTCGAAAATCTCCTTCGGTGCCCCCACCGAAGCCGCAACGCTGCGGGCGTGCAGCCCCATATGTCCCTTCTGGATTCCTTCCGTGACCAGCGCGCGCAGCGCCGCAAAGTTCTGGGCCAGTCCGACTGCGCCCATCAACTTGGCGAGTTCCGGCGCGGATTTGACACCCGCGATCCGCAGGCCGATGGCTGCCGAAGGGTTCGCGGCCTGCGATCCGCCGACCACGCCGACCTTGATCGGCACCGTGAGCTTGCCGAGCAGTTCGCCCGCTTCGTCTGCGGTCCAACTCGTCAGTGCCCGGTATGCGTTGTCGCGGACCGCGAATGCGTGTGCGCCGGCTTCGAGCGAGCGCCAGTCATTGCCGGTCGCCAGGGCAACGGCATCGATACCGTTCATGATCCCCTTGTTGTGCGTCGCGGCACGATAACGGTCGGCATTGGCAAGTTCATTTGCAAGCACGATGTCGTCACGCACCCGCTCTCCCGAGAAACTGCCCCGTTCAAGCGCCTCGGGCGGAATACGTGCCGTCGCCGAAACGATCGCGCGATCCGCAAGATTGGAGACAATCTTCAGACATACGCTGCCACCACAGATTTTTTCCACGTGCGGGGCGAGGCCTTCGCATACCGTATTGACCGCGTTGGCGCCCATCGCGTCGCGCGTATCGACCAGCACGTGCAAGACTACTGTCCAGCGTCCATCCGGCAGGCGGTACTTGAAGTATTCGATGCCCTTGGCGCCGCCCCCGCGTTCCTGCAAATTCGGCTGCAGACGATTGGCCAGGTTGAGTAACTCCTCCTGTGATCCATACAGTTTCCGAATCGCGGCATCGGGATCGTTGATTTCGATAACCTGAATCTGCCCGATCGACACCGGTTCGGTCGCCATGACTTTGAAACCGCCGCAATCCCTGATCAGTTTCGCCGCACCACTCACGGCGGCGACGACCGAAGGTTCCTCGACCACCATCGGCACGACATAGTCCCTGTTGTTGACCAGAAAATTAGGCGCAACAGCGAGCGGCAAGCCGAACACGCCGATGACGTTTTCGATCATCTTGTCGGCAGCAGTCACCGCCAGCAGGCATTCTTCACTGAGTAACAGCTTTTCGTCGGCCTCCGAAATCAGGCCATTGTCCGCCAACGCCCTGATGCGATCGGCATGATGCAGACGATAAAAATTGGCAATTCGCGAATCACTCAATAACTTTACTCCGCGAACTTCAGGCCCTGATCTTCGAGGGAGATATCGAGAACCCTGAAATTCTGGTCGAGAGCCTGACTGCAAAACTCTTCCACTTGATGCTCGCACGCAGCGAGAACAATGCCAATGTCGCCACCACCGGCACCGCAGGGCTTGTAAACAATCCCGCTGTCGCGCGCCAGGCGTGCGAGCTCCTCGTGGCCAGCATCGAATATGCCGAGACCGTGGTCAACGCTTAACTGCCTCAGCGCATCGATGTAGTCGGGAAACAATTCCAGGACCTGACTCGCATCACCGAGCGACCATGCCGTCGCTATAGCCTCCGCATGCTCAGCGAGCAGGTTCATGCTGTCTTTCCGCTTACCCTCGAGCCTGGCAAGCCTGTCCGCGGTAGCTGCGGGCTGCCCGCTCCACAGGTACCGATAGTACAGTCCTTCCGGCCATTCGAGATGGCGGGTACCGTTTCCGGACCGGCGATACATGATAACGCCGCCATGCAGACTCGTTGCAACGTCGACGCCGCTGCCACGGCCACCCTGGAAACGACCGTGCGCATCCATTGCCGTTTTTCCGTCATCGCTATTCAGCGCCGCATACTTCCGCAAGGCCGCCGCGAGCGCCACGGCAACCGCGGCGCTCGAACCCAGGCCGAGTTTCTCGCCGGTGTCCGGGTCGCAGAATTCCCGAGTGTCGATCACGAGATCGAGCGATGGCCATGCCGCGGAATCGAAGCATGTCCACAGTTCTTCCACGAGCGCAAACGCCGATGGCGCGGGTAACGCTTCCTGCCATACGATCGCGCCGTCCTTGCCGCGACGGAAGGACCAGCTTCCCCGCAGATACCCCGGTGCGCTGATGCAATTGGTATTGCCCTGCGCTTCCGCGATCGAGACGCGGGCGCGGCGGTCGAGCGCGGCGGCGATTGCCGGGGCATCCTGCAGGACTACATATTCGCCGGACAGTACTGATTTTCCTGGCGCGGTCGTGCGTATCACTTGCTTTCCAGTAATCTTGCGCCGGCGCCGAGACCACTCACCATCGTGCGCTCTACACCGCTGCAGTCATCGAGCGCCGACCTGACGACATCAGCTGCATCCGGCAGGCACACCGCTTTCAGTTGAGGCCCGGCGTCAATGGTAAAGAACACCGCGTGTCCGTCACTCTGTAATTGTCGAACAACTTCCATGCAGGCCAGGGTCGCGCTGTTCCAGTACACGATTGGCGGGCGTGATGCCCACATGACGGAATGCATTTTCAGGCAGTTGTGCTCCGATACTGTTGCGAGTTTGCCGAAGTCTTTATCAAGGACTGCGTCCCTGGCGGTTGCAATATCCATCGCCTGCTGTTGCACCCACCTCGAGTAAAAGGGCGAGCTTTCAGCACTGCGGATCATGGCCTCACCGGAACTGACCGGTTTTGCGCCCGGCGCCGTAACCGCGATTACCACGGTGAGCGGCCAGGCTTCTGCATCGGCAATAGATCTGACGTCGATTTTTTCCTCATTTGCCAGCAATTCCACAAAACCACCGAAAAGTGACCGGGCGGCGGATCCCGATGCTGCCCCCGCCATTCTCGCCAGCGACAATCTATCCTTTTCGAACCCCGCCGCTCTGCTTGCCGCAACGACAAGTGCGGCAAACGCAGATGCAGAGGACGCGAGTCCTGCCGCAATCGGAAAATTGCACTCACTGATCACCGATGCGCGCGGGCGTTCGGTACCGGCAACCAGGTCGAGGCACTCGCTTACTCGCGGCAACATGTCGCCGCCTACCGCAGTGTTGACGACCAGTTCGTCTGCCGGCAGTTCTGCTGAAAATTCGACTGACATCTTGGTCCACAGCGAATCGAGCGTCACCGAAAGCGAACTCACCGCCGGCAGGTTCAATTCGACATCGCGTTTGCCCCAGTATTTGATCAGGGCAATATTCGGTTGTGCCTGGGCCTCTGTCCGCATCTTGTTGTGGTCCGAAGTTTTCGGAGTTTTTTTGGACAGTAAAAGTCCAGTATAGGTTGCCACGGCATGACTGTCATGAGGTGCGACGAATCGCGGCGGAAGCCGCTCCTGCACGCCGCTCGGACAGCCCGTTTCGGGTGCCGGCGCGCCGAGAGCCGATTCGGTGTACGCTAGGCGAATGCACGAGGCTTACACCAAGGTACCGGAAACGCTGGCTGACAGGACAGCGGCCTGGTCGGAGCGCCTGCTTCGCTGCCTGGATCAGGCCTTGCCCGCCGCGGACCGGACACCGCGGCGGCTGCATGAGGCAATGCGATACGCGGTGTTGAGCGGCGGCAAGCGCGTGCGGCCACTGCTCGTTTACGCAACCGGCGAATGCCTGGATGTCGATGCCGGGAAACTCGATGCGCCGGCCACGGCAATCGAGCTCATACATGCCTTTTCACTCGTGCACGACGATCTCCCGGCGATGGACAACGACGATCTGCGGCGCGGCCAGCCCACGGTACACCGCAAATTCGACGAAGCCACCGCGATACTGGCTGCCGACGCGCTGCAGCCGCTGGCTTTCCAGGTCATCGCATCCGCGCCCGCGCTGGACGATGCCGAGAAATGTGCCATCGCCATGGCGTTGGCCGAAGCTTGTGGTTCGCTCGGCATGACTGGCGGACAGTCGATCGACCTTGAATCCGAAGGGCGAACATTGACCGGCGACGAACTGGCCGAGATGCATTACTTGAAGACCGGCGCGCTGATCCGCGCCAGTGTGATGTCTGCAACCTGCCTGGTCAGCGATTTGCCGCCACAGAAGATCGCTGCCCTGGACCGGTTTTCGCGCGACATCGGGCTCGCCTTCCAGATTCGCGACGATATCCTCGATGTTGCCGGGGAGACCGGGGAAATCGGCAAGCAGGCGGGCGCGGATCAGAAACTGTCCAAGGCAACCTGGCCGGCGATATTCGGGCTCGAGGAGGCGTCTCGCCGATGCGATGAATTGCTGCGTTCAGGCATTTCACAGTTGTCTGTTTTCGGCGCAGCCGCCAACACACTCAGACTGCTCGCAACGTACATCGTCGAACGCACGTCGTGACCAGGCAGCGAAAAATCCTGCACGTCGACATGGATGCTTTTTATGCGTCGGTGGAACAGCGCGACGACCCATCCTTACGTGGCAAACCGCTGGTCGTCGGTGGCAGCAGAAATCGCGGGGTCGTCGCCGCGGCAAGTTATGCAGCGCGCAAATTCGGCATCCGCTCGGCCATGCCGATGCGCGAAGCGTATCGCCGCTGCCCCGATTTGCTCCGGGTGTCACCGCGGATGTCCCACTACCAGGCGGAATCGAAAAAAATCTTTGCGATCTTTCGCGAATACACGCCCCTGGTCGAGGGGCTGTCGCTGGACGAGGCATTCCTCGACATCACGGCAAGTATCGCGCTGTTCGGCGACGAGGTCCGCATCGCGCAGGAGATCAAGGACAAGATCCGTTCGCAGACGGCGCTCACCGCATCGGTCGGTGTAGCGCCGAACAAACTGGTCGCAAAGATCGCATCGGATCTCGACAAACCCGACGGCCTGGCTGTCGTCACTCAGGAAAACATGCGCGAGGTCCTGGACCCGCTGCCGGCTGGTGTGATCCCCGGCATCGGGCGCGAAACACTGGCCAAACTCAAGCGCATCGGCGTCGAGACGATCGCAGATCTGCGGCAGGCAGAAGATCGCGACCTCGAACCGATATTCGGAAAATTCATGCAACGCACTCGGGACCGCGCATGCGGCATCGATGACCGGCAGGTACTTGCATCGCGGCCGGATAAATCAATCAGCGCCGAAGAGACTTTCGATACGGACCTCTCCGAGCCAAAGGCAATGAACCGGGAGCTGTTGCGCCTGAGCGAACGAACGGCGGGCCGGCTACGCGCGAAGGAACTGGTAGCGGCTACCGTGCAGGTGAAAATTCGCCAGGCCGATTTTTCGACCTTCACGCGCCAGCGATCCCTGCACCCGCCCGGCAACAGCACCGAGCAGCTGTACGCAGCGGCCAGGGCTTTGCTGGCTGACTGGCTGCTCGATTTCCCGGGGGCGCGCATCCGCCTGCTGGGCGTGGGCGGCAGCGATCTCAAGCGCGATGCGCAACCGGATTTGTTCGCGCCGGAGCTACCGTCTGCCGGAACACAACTCGACCAGGCCGTCGACGAGGTTCGCGATCGCTTCGGCAAGCTGTCCGTCGGTCGCGCACGGACGCTGGATTCGGATCAAATCAGGTAAAATCCCTCCCTCGCAAGGAGTCGAGCAGACAACACCTGCCACTGAAACATGTATACGAGCTTTTTTGGTCTTAACGAAAAACCATTTGCGATAACGCCCGACCCGCGTTACCTGTTCATGAGTGAGCGGCATGGCGAGGGGCTGGCGCACCTGGTCTACGGCGTTACCGAAAGCGGCGGATTCATCCAGCTGACCGGTGAGGTCGGCACCGGCAAGACGACGCTCGTGCGCACGCTTCTCGGTAAGATTCCCGAAGAAGTCGATATTGCGCTGATACTCAACCCGCAATTGACGGCCGTGGAATTCCTCATTGCGATTTGCGAGGAACTCGGCATTTCGCTGCCGGCGGACAAGGGCAGTACCAAGGCGCTTGTCGATGCACTCAATCGTCACCTGCTCGACGCCCACGCATGCGGACGGCGGACGATCCTGCTCATCGATGAGGCGCAAAATCTCGATGATGACGTCCTCGAGCAATTGCGGCTGCTGACCAATCTCGAAACCGCGAAACAGAAGCTGCTGCAGATCATTCTGATCGCGCAGCCGGAATTGAGGCAAAAGTTATCGCAGAACAACCTGCGTCAGCTCGCGCAACGCGTCACGGGCCGTTATCACCTCGAACCCTTGTCGCGCGAGGAAGCAGACAAATACATCGACCACCGCCTGAGGGTTGCAGGTGCTTTGACCGAGATATTCGAGGCACCGGCGAGGCGCGAGGTGTTTCGTTTATCTGGCGGTGTTCCGCGTTTGATGAACGTCATCTGCGATCGCGCTCTGCTCGGCGCCTATACCCGCGAATCCCGTACCGTCAACAAGCGTCTCGTGCGACGCGCTGCAAACGAAGTGTCGGGGCAGGCACTGCCGCCCGCATATATCAAGTATGTCGTGCCCGCCATAAGCGTGATCGGACTGATGGTGCTGGGTGCTGCATTATGGGCATGGTTTGACGGCGCATCGCCCGTGCTGGATGAGGTGGAGGAGGCCGTAGCGTTGCCGCCGGAATCGCTGGAACCGGTTTCTGTTGAAGAGCCGGTGCCGGAGGCGTCCACCGTCGAGCCGCGGCTCGGGGCGATACTCGATGATCTCGCGATACCCGGAGGGACCGAGGCGGGCATTGCGGCACTGATGTCGATCTGGGGAATCGATTACGATGCCGCGGGTGGGCCCGCCTGCGACCAGGCGCAGGCGCAGGGATTCAGTTGTTACCGGCAAAGTGGTTCGTGGAGCGGTATGCGACAGCTCGATCGCCCTGTCGTGCTGACACTGACGGACAGCCGCGGCAGAACGCATCAGCCGGTCCTGGTGAGTCTTGATGACGATGTCGCCGAGTTATTAATCGGCGGTGAGCGTATGAGCTTCCCGGCCGCCGAGGTTGCGGATTTCTGGTTCGGACAGTACCTGCTTATCTGGCGGCCGCCAGGCGGCACGCTCATCGTGATCTCGCCGGAAACACAAAATGAAAATGTGCGTTGGCTCAGACAGAGCCTCGCCACGCTGGACAGCAACTATCGGCCGGAAAATCCGGATTCAGACTATTTCGACGCCGGCCTCCAGCAACAGCTTATGGCGTTTCAACAGCAGAACCGCCTGATGTCCGACGGACTCGCAGGAGAAAAGACCCAGATCATCATCAACTCGCTGCTGCAACTCGACGGCACGCCCAGGTTGTCAACGCAGTTTTAATACCGCTAATGTCTTTCATACTCGACGCACTGAAGAAATCGGAAACCGAGCGACTCAGGAAGGACACGCCCGGATTCGCCGGTGTGCCGGACACGACACGCGAGAAATCTTCGACTCACTGGATCTGGATCATAGCCGTGCTGGTCGTCATCAATATCGCCGCGCTGGCAGTGATATTCGTGAAGCCTGATCGCGCCCAGGAAGCCGTCGTCCCGGCCGCGGAGCCGGCGCTCAGCGAGGCACCGCCATTCGAGGCAGTGGCGGAATCCGCAGCGATGCCCGAAATTCTGCAAGCGGAGAGGCCCGCGGCGACCGCGACAGACCCGGTCACACGTGCAGTAATGGACATAGCAAGCCAACGCGCGGACCCGGCACCGCCAGTTGCCCGCCACAGCTTGCCGCAGGTCAGCGAATCCTATGCCTCATTCAACGACCTGCGGGCACAGGGAGTCCTGCAGCTCCCGGATATGCATCTCGACATCCATGTTTACAGCAGCGAACCCGACGATCGATTTGTCTTTGTCAACATGAGCAAATACAAGGAGCAGGCTACGCTCGACGAAGGGCCTGTCGTCAGGGAGATCACCCCTGACGGCGTCATCCTGGAATACGCCGGGACAAAATTTTTGCTGCCACGGGAATAGATGACCGGCAGCATCGCCACGGCCGAGGAGCTTCACGATCTGCATGGGCCGACATTTGCGTCCGCCCTTCGATCCGGCATTCACCGGGTAATCCTGGAACAGGATTTTCTCAACCGCATCAACGTGTTTCCCGTCGCCGATGGCGATACGGGAACGAATCTCAGCCTGTCGCTCGGCGCTGCGCTAAACACGATTTCCAACCGCGAGTCGCAACCCCTGGGTACCCTGCTCGCTGCGCTGGCCGATGTCCTGCTCGACAGTGCGAGGGGCAATTCTGGTGCGATCCTCGCGCAATTTTTTCAGGGAATCAGTGACGCAGCCGAAGACCTCAGCCACTTTTCCGTCAAGAGTTTTGCGAGCGCCGTATCCTGCGGTAACGATTACGCGCGTGATGCGCTGTCGAACCCGCGAGAGGGAACGGTTCTTTCAGTCATTTCCGTGTTTTCGGACAGCTTGCTCGAGCAAACACAAAACAATCACCAGATCGGATTCGGCGAGATGCTCGGCGGTGCGCTCGTATCGATGCGACGTGCCCTTGCACAAACGACACAACAACTCGAGGAGTTGCGCAGAGCAAACGTCGTTGACGCCGGTGCCAGTGGATTCGTTACCTTGATCGAAGGCATGACTGACTTTATTGCGGAAGGGAAACTGACCGACGAGCCCGAACTCGGCGAGCTGCTCCACCAGGCAGGCGTGATGGAAACCGAGGGAGAGGTTGCGGACCTCAGGTTCCGATTTTGCACCGAGTGCATCATCACCGGTGACGACATCGACAGGCGCAAGCTTCGAGAGGCATTGTCCGAGCTTGGCGACTCCCTGGTGCTTGCCGGAACGAAGCGCAAGGCGAAGGTTCACATCCATGTGAACGAACCCGAAAGCGTGTTTGAGGTGGCACGGTCTTACGGTCACGTGGTCGGGGAAAAAGCGGACGACATGTTGCACCAGCAACAAAGTACCCACGATATTCGAACCCGGTTTGCGGTGATAACAGATTCGGCTGCCGATATCAGCGATCACGACATGGAACGCCTCGATATCCACATGGTTCCGTGCCGGATCCAGTTCGGCGAGCGCGGTTACCTCGACAAAGTCAGCATTACCGCCACGGAATTCTTCGAGGAACTGGCGCGCAATCCGATACAGCCGACCTCGTCGCAACCTGCGCCCGGCGATTTTCGTCGCCAGTACCAATTCCTGGCCAGTCATTTTCCCGACGTAATATCGATCAACCTGACGCCCGAGGTAAGCGGCACTCTGCAGGCGGCACAGTCGGCGGCGACACGCATCAATGCAGCCGGCAACGTGCATGTCGTCAACTCGAGGAACGCGTCACTGGGACAGGGCTTGCTCGCGGTATACGCGGCCGAGTGTGCCGCGTCCGGCCTGGGTGCCGCCGACACCTTGCGCGCGATCGAAGCCCTCATACCGCAAACCCGCACTTACGGCTTGCTGCGGGATCTGCGCTATGCGGTCAAAGGGGGCCGCGTTGCCGGCTATGTGAAAATGATCGCCGAATTGCTGCGGGTAACGCCGGTTCTGCTGAATACGGCGGACGGCAGGATCGCCGCCGGGGGAGTCCTACCTGGCCGCCGCAAGCTGCTCCGCAGATTTGCCCGGTTTATTGCCAGGCGAAGTAACGGCCAGGACAGGCTGCGGCTGGCGATCGGCCACGCGGTGTGCGAAGAGGATGCGAGGAGACTGGAACGATGCCTGCGCGCCAGTATGCAGGGCATCGAATCAATCAGGATTACGGAGCTCGGTGCCGCGTTCGGCGTGCATGGGGGTCCCGGCACCCTTGTGGTTGCCGTGCAAACGATGCTGGATCCGGAAACTTTCAGGACATCGTAGCACCGGCAGAATCTATAAGTGCCTCGCCTTCGTTTCTCGCGTTATTGACCTTGCGATCGACGGGCCAGGCCCGGAACGAAGGCGCTTTTTCGATCACTTCGGACAGCAATGCCATATCGCCACCGAGCCATCGGTCAGCATGTTCCGGGAGCATCACGACCGGCATTCTATGATGTAATTGCGCCATAAAGTTGTTCGCACCGGTCGTTATTATCACTGCCGTTTGCAGCGACTCGTCACTTTCTTTGCTGCTCCAGTTTTCCCAGAGGCCCGCGAATGCGAAAGGCTGGCCGTTGGCCAGTGAAATGTAATACGGGGTCTTGCCATCACCTTCCTTGCGCCACTCGTAGAATCCGTCCGCCAGTATCAGGCATCGACGTTTCTTGTACGCGTTCCTGAATGACGGTTTTTCCGCGACGGTTTCGGCTCTCGCGTTGATCATGCGATTGCCAATGGACGGATCCTTCGCCCAAAAGGGCACCAGGCCCCAGCGCAAGCTCACGAGTTCGCGATTGTCCTGCTCGTCCTCGCGCACGGCGGCGATGTATTGCGTCGGCGCAATGTTATAGCGTGGTTCGACTTTGACTGAGGAACCCGCGCCGAACAATGCCGCCGTTGCTTCACTGGGAGAATAAAAAGCGAATCTGCCGCACATGACCTGGCTTCACGTCATTCGCGAATCCCGACGCCGCGATTGAGCAGAATCAGGTTCAGGGTAAATAGCCCGAGTACGAAGATGCCAACAATCAGGTAGGCATAAACAATACTGATATCCGACACCCCCAGGATGCCGTAACGGAAGGCGTTCACCATGTAGAGGATCGGATTGCCGAGCGAGACCTTTTGCCAGAACTCCGGCAACAGGGAAATCGAATAGAACACGCCGCCCAGGTAGGTCAGTGGCGTCAGGACAAAAGTCGGAATGATTGAAATATCGTCAAACTTTTTGGCAAACACGGCGTTGACGAAGCCGAGTAACGCGAACACCGTCGATGCGAGCAGCACCATCGACAGGGTGGTGAGCGGATGTTTCACGGACAGATTGGTAAAACCGAGCGCGATCAGGGTCACGAGAGAACCCACCATGAGACCCCTGATGACACCCCCGGCAACGTGCCCGACGATTATGGTGGCGTTGGACATCGGCGAGACCAGCATCTCCTCGAGGTGTTTGCCGTACTTGGCGCCGAAGAACGATGACACGACGTTGCCGTAGGAATTCGTAATGACCGACATCATGATCAGGCCGGGCGCAATGTACTGCATGTAATCGAAACCGCCCATCTCCCCGATGCGCCGCCCGATCAGGTTGCCGAATATGATGAAGTACAGGGTCATCGTAATGGCGGGCGGCACAATCGTTTGTATCCAGATACGCGTTACGCGAATGATTTCCTTGCGCACCAGCGTTTTCAGCCCTACCCAGTTGACGGCGAGATCCACGTGACTACCTCACTGCAGCCTGGTCAACGCCTTGCTTGCTTTCGACGAGATCCATGAACAATTCCTCCAGCCGGTTTGCCTTGTTGCGCAAGCTGACGACTTCGATACCTCTGTCGTTCAAGCGTGCAAACAGCGTATTGAGGTCGTTATCGGCATCGACGGTGACCTCCAGCTCGCGATCCTCGACCATTGCCGTCTCGAAGCCATCCAGGTCCGGCGCCTCGCTCAACGGCTCACGCAGGCTCAGGACGAAAACTTCGCGCTGCAATTTCCTGATCACCGTGCTCATCGGGGCGTCTTCGATGATCTCGCCCTCATCGATGATCGCGACATGGCGGCACAGGCTCTCGGCTTCTTCGAGGTAATGTGTCGTCAGGATAATCGTGGTCCCGGCGTCGTTGATGCGTCGCAAGAAGTCCCACATCGATCGCCGAATTTCGATATCGACGCCGGCGGTCGGTTCGTCGAGCATCAGGAGTTTCGGTTCATGGATGAGTGCACGCGCGATCATGAGGCGTCGTTTCATGCCCCCGGACAGGTTCCGCGCCTGGTCGAAGCGCCGATCCCACAGTCTCAGTTCACCGAGGTGGTGCTCCGCCCGCTCCAGTGCCAGCTTGCGCGGGATGCCATAGTAGCCGGCCTGGTTGACAACGATATTCTGTACCGTGTCGAAAATGTTGATATTGAGTTCCTGGGGTACGAGCCCGATGCAGGCTTTCGCAGCCTCGACTTCGGTATCGATATTGTGCCCGAAGATCTCCACCTGGCCGGAGGTCTTGTTAATCAGCGAACAGATGATGCCGATCGCCGTCGTTTTGCCGGCCCCATTGGGTCCGAGCAAGGCATAGAAATCACCGGGCTCCACGTCGAAGTCAATGCCTTTCAACGCCTGGAAGCCGTTCCTGTATGTCTTGGTCAGCTGTTTGATGGACAGGGCAAGCATGGCGACGCGTATTGTATTACACAGAATCGCGGCCAAATTGAAAGATTGTTCGAGCGACCCGAGTCGCGATGCCTTGCTACTCCGCTACCCGCAGACCCGGTTGTCTTGTCTTGCATGCCGCCACCGACCAGTTCTGCGGCATGCTCGTGGCGGTTCGCGTCAGCACCGTCTGCAGAGCACCCATGTGCGCCGCCCGGCGCACGGCGGCGTCCCTGCTGATACCGTCGACGAGGAGTTTCTGCCACAGCTCATGATCCTCGCCGCGGCGAATGACAAGCAGATCGGGATGCGGCGACGCCGCGGCAAGCAGGCCGAAGAAAGTCCGCTCGGCGATTCGCTCGCACCAGTGCAAAGATGCCCCGCAGGTCAGCCGCAGGGTGTAGGGATTTTGCCGCGCAAGTTGCCATACAAAGCCGAGCCCGGCTGAACGAAGCCGATCCAGGTCGCTGGCAAGCGGCTCGACCAGCAGATCGCCGTCGTCGCCGTCAGCGAGAATCCGATCCCAAAAATGATCGTCCCGTTCGCGAAGCGAAAACAACAGGAACGGCGTGGCGGACAAGCGCTGCGCCTGGCGGCGCGTCAGGGCAGTAATACGGCGGCGCTGTGCGCCGCAGAGCTCGCGCAGGCTCGCCCCGGCATCGCGTTTGCCTTGCAGCAGGGACAGGTAAGCAAGGTTCAACGCGGCCACGTTCCGGTAGTCGACGGCTAGCGGTCCATTGAATGCCATGTTTCCCCCAAGGTCGCAGCGATTTCTGGTCGCTGCATCGAGATACGTTATTTTTTATTGATTTCCCAGGTACGGATAATATACGCTGTTATAACACTGTATATGGGATATTTCTAGCATAAACGGCAAGAAAAGAATGCGACTCACCGACAATCGTTACGCGGGCGAACGCAGCCAGTTCGAACTCGCCATCCGCATGATCGGCCACGAAGCGAGGACCAGTACCATCAGGGACTGCACCGGTCTCTCCGACGACCGGATTCGCAAGATCTACGCGACCTACTTCCGCGACACCGGCAAAGCCGCGATCAAGCGCCGTCGCGGCAAGTCGCCGCAGCAGGTCGGGCCCTTTGTCAAGAACCCTTTCAATCAGCTCGAGGCAACCACGCTGGTTGCCCTGTTTTGCACCAGCCTGTTACTGCGCATCGATTCCGCCAGCCGCATCCACCCGTGCTGGCCGAGGCCTGACGTGGAATACGGCCATCGTATGTGCCGCGCATTCGAGACCTACCTGCTGCTGCATCCGCGGCCGAAGCTCAGTTTCGAGCGCGCCTGGAGCCTGTTGCAAAATGTCTCGAAGAATGACGAGCTTTACCTCGCGGCATGCGGCGCCTGCCGCACCCGCTATATCCAGGATGCATACGCGCTCGATCAAAAGACCTGCCCGGGTTGCGAAATCGCGCAGCGCCGGGAAGGCCACCTGGGCACCCAGGGCGACGGTAAAGTGGTCTGAACGCTCGCCGGCACCATGTCGCCGGCAATGCAGGCAGCAGAATTTCTGTACACTTTTGCCGGCATGAGCAGTCACAACATATTTGCCGGCGCATTTGTCGATCGCTCCGGTCACCGCCGCAAGGACCCGCGGTGGCTCGAGCAAGCCGCAAAAAGCCCGGAGTCGCGGTTCGTCCCGGTATGGGGCGACAAGTGTCTCGCCAACGGCGAGCCGCTGCGCACGGTATTGCTGGAACGCGCTACGGTCGACAGATTCCTCGATGCGGAGGAAACGATTTTTCTCGGCATGTATGAGGGGCAGCCGGCATTCGCCGTGCGTATAGATGGCAGCATCGAGGCGCCGTTTCAGGACGCCGGGGAATTCCGCGACCTGAGGTTCCTGGGCAGCGTGTTACCGGTCGAGGAAGCCAACCTGGTGGCCCACGCCCGCGCACTCGTGCTGTGGCATGGCTTGCAGCAACACTGCGGCGTTTGCGGCTCGCCATCTCTTGCCGAGTCGGGAGGCAACGCGAGGATCTGCAGCAATGAGGAATGCGGCACGCAGTTTTTCCCCCGCGTCGACCCGGCGATCATCGTTCTCGTGTCACGTGGCGAACATTGTTTGCTCGGGCGCCAGCCATCCTGGCCCGAGGGCCGCTATTCGACTATCGCCGGTTTTGTCGAGCCGGGTGAAAGTCTCGAGGATGCGGTTCGCCGCGAGGTGGCGGAGGAAACCAATATCGAAGTCGGCGAGATCACTTATCACAGCTCGCAACCCTGGCCGTTTCCTTCCTCGCTAATGCTCGGCTTTACAGCGGAAGCCGTGTCCGGCGAGATTGTCCTGAAAGATGGCGAACTCGAAGACGCGAGGTGGTTCACCCGGGAGGATCTTCGCTCCGGTTTTCCCAAGCTCCCGTACCGGTTGTCGATTGCCCGCCGCCTGGTCGACAACTGGCTGCATCGCGAGCCCTGATCCTGAAGTTAGCCGATGTGCCTGATCGTCTTCGCATGGAAAGCGCATCCCGATTACCGGCTGATACTCGCTGCCAATCGCGACGAGTTTCACGCGAGGCCGTCGCAGCAAGCAGGCTGGTGGCCCGATCAGCCGGATATCCTCGCCGGGCGCGACCTGCAGGCCGGCGGCACCTGGCTTGCCACGCACAGATCGGGGCGATTCGCGACCGTGACGAATTACCGCGAGCAGCAGCGCATCAAGCCCGGCAATCGTTCGCGTGGAGAAATTGCGACGAATTTCGTTGCGGCGGCTGTCGACCCGCTGACTTTTGTTGCCTCGATCACGGACGCGCCGTATGCCGGCGTCAGCGTGCTCGCGGCGGATCAAGAAAACATTTGTTACGCATCGAACCGCGGTGACCGGCCGGTCACTCTTTCGCCCGGCGTATACGGGCTCAGCAACGCATCACTCGATGCGCCGTGGTCCAAGCTCGTGCGGACAAAAAAAGCGCTTGCGGGACTGATCGACGGGGATGAGGTAAACCCGACGGAATTACTGCGCCTGCTCGCCGACCGCACGCCGGCGGCCAGCTCGGAGGTAATCAGCAATGATTTGCCGTTCAAGCTGGCCAGGGCGCTGACCGCGCCGTTCATAAACGCGGACGGCTATGGCACCCGATGTTCGACCACGCTTCTTATTACAAATGACGGACGTATCGACTTCCTCGAACGCCGCTTCGACGCGCAAGGGAATGCGAGCGGCGACTCCAGTTTCAGATTCACTTGCGAGTGAAGGCGCCATCTATTCGAAAACGGACAAGAGCCAGGTCCTGATGTCGGCAATTTCCTCCGCGCAAACGGCATGCGCCATCGGGTATTCGTGCCACTCGACCGCGTAGCCGGCATTCCTGAGCGTCTCGTGCGAGTGTTGACCGAGTGCGATCGGCAACATCGGATCGAAGGAGCCGTGCGCCATGAAGATCGGCAGCTGTTTCGATTGTGCTTGCGCATTCTGCACCACTTCCGCTTCGAAACTGTCGGGCAGCGGCAACCAGGTAGACAGTGCCATCAGGCCTCCCAGCCGCTGCGGATACCTGAGCCCGGTATGCAGAGCAATGGCGCCACCTTGTGAAAAGCCCGCCAGCACGATGTTTTCACTGGCCACGCCGCGCTCCTGCTCGCGCTCGATCAGCAGCTCGAGCAAGCGGCCGCTCTCGCGGATGCCGGCTTCGTCCTGCGGCCCCCCGCGCTCCAGCGTCAGCACGTCGTACCAGGCGCGCATGGTCATACCGGCGTTGATTGTCACCGGCCTGAAAGGCGCGTGTGGAAAGACGAATCGCAGGCCGAGTCGATTTGCAAGTGCCAGTTGCGGCACGACCGGCTCGAAGTCATGGCCGTCCGCGCCGAGCCCGTGTAACCAGATGACACTGCCCTGTAGGTCCGTGCCGCTCGAAACCTCTATTGTGTCCGGCAATTGCATAAAGCGAATCTCCAAGACAGCCCTCTCGCCTGAGCGAATCCCCGGGAGGGACCGAAGCGCCGCATATTAACAGCTAAAGGCTCGCGGCATTTCACGCTTTTGCTTATGGTTCTGGTATACCATGCGCAACGTGACAGCGAATTTCTGCAATAACGGTCCGAAATCATGAGAAATAAATCGAAGGTGCTGCTCGCCATCATTGGCGGCCTGTTTTTTGTTGTCGCGTGCGGGCAGAAAGGTCCGTTGTACTTGCCCGGCAGGTCGAGCACCTTCGAATCGATGACGCCCGGGCAGCAGCCGGTGCCGGCAGAAGACTCCGAAGAAGAAGACGACGAAGAACAAAGCAACAACATTAACTAGGTGCAAAGTGCGGGCATAACCCGCGATCGATACTGATGAGCGACGGCAAACTCGTCCTTGTGGACGGATCTTCCTACCTGTATCGCGCTTACCACGCGCTGCCCAAGCTGACGAGTTCCCGCGGTGAGCCGACCGGTGCAGTGCACGGCGTCCTGAACATGATCCTGAAACTCGCCAGGGAACAGGAAACCGAGCACTTCGCCGTGGTATTCGACGCGCCGGGAAAGACGTTTCGGGACGAGATGTACGAAGAATACAAAGCCAACCGGCCACCAATGCCGGACGATCTTCGTCTGCAAATCGAACCGCTGCTCGAGGCCGTGCCCGCGATGGGACTGCCGTTGTTGCAAATAGAAGGTGTCGAAGCCGATGACGTAATCGGCACACTTTGCCGGCAGGCGGTAGCCGAAGGAATGGAAGTGCTCGTGTCGACCGGCGACAAGGACATGACACAGCTCGTCGATGACAACATTACGCTGGTCAACACGATGAGCGGCACTTTGCTGGACCGCGACGGGGTCAAGAAAAAGTTCGACGTCTATCCGGAACAGATCATTGATTACCTTGCACTGGTCGGCGACAGTTCGGACAACATACCCGGCGTACCCAAGGTCGGCGCCAAGACCGCTGCCAAATGGCTGAACGAGTATGGCAGCGCCGAATCCATCGTGGAGAACGCGGAGCAGATAACGGGCAAGGTTGGCGAGAGTCTTCGCGAGAATCTTGACAGATTACGCCTGTCGCAGGACCTGGCCACGATCAGGCAGGACCTCGAGTTGTCTCTCGGACCGAAGGATCTCAAGCGATCCGAGGGAGACAAGGAAAAACTGAAAGCGCTTTATCAGCGGCTCGAGCTCAGGACCCTGTTGCGGCAGCTGGATAGCGCCGGCTCAGAGCAACCGGAAGCCGAAAAGCCGGAGCCAGCGCGCAAAGGCAAATACCAGACGATCCTCAAGAAAGCCGACTTCGAGGCCTGGCTCAAGAAGATCGACAAGGCCAAACTGACCGCCGTCGATACCGAAACGACGAGCATCAACTACATGCAGGCCGAACTCGTCGGCATCTCGCTGTCGGTGAAGCGCGGTGAGGCTGCGTACATTCCGGTGGCGCACGACTATCCGGGCGCGCCGAGGCAACTGGATCGCGATTTCGTGCTGTCGTCACTCAAAGATTTTCTGGAGGACCCGGACAAGAAGAAACTCGGGCATCACCTGAAGTACGACGCGCACATATTCGCCCGCTACGGCATTGCATTAAAGGGCATGCAGTTCGATTCGATGCTCGAGTCATACGTTCTCAACAGCGTGGCGACGCGACACGACATGGACTCGACCGCACGCTTCTATCTCGGCATCGACACAATTCACTATGAAGACGTTGCCGGTAAGGGAGCAAAGCAGCTGACCTTCAACGAGATCGACCTCGAGCAGGCGGCGCCTTACGCGGCCGAGGACGCCGACATCACGCTGCAACTGCACGAGCATCTGTGGAAGGAACTGGGCAAGATCAAAACATTGAACAGCGTGTACACGGATATCGAGCAGCCGCTCGTGCCGGTGCTGCTGGGCATGGAGGAGTCCGGGGTACTGATCGATCGCGACATGCTCAAAAAACAGAGCAAAGCGCTCGCAAAGAAGATGGCCGGTCTCGAGGCAGATGCGCACCAGCTGGCCGGCGGCCCCTTCAATCTCGGCTCGCCGAAACAGCTTCAACAAATATTGTTTGACGAACTCGGCTTGCCGGTCATCCGCAAGACGCCCAAGGGACAGCCTTCGACCGCGGAAGATGTCCTGCAGGAACTGGCCGACGAGTATGAGCTGCCGCGGATCATTCTCGACTACCGCAGCGTCAGCAAACTGAAAAGCACCTATACGGACAAGCTGCCCGAACAGATTGCCGCCGATACCGGGCGCATACATACCTCCTATCACCAGGCGGTTGCCGCCACCGGGCGCCTGTCGTCCACGGATCCGAATCTGCAGAACATCCCGATCCGCACGCCGGAGGGACGCAAGATTCGTCAGGCTTTTGTTGCGCCAGAAAAAACCTTGCTGCTGGCTGCGGACTACTCGCAGATCGAGCTCCGGATCATGGCGCACCTGTCGGCTGACGCCGGTCTCCTGGAAGCGTTTTCCGGGGACCTCGACGTACACAGGGCCACCGCCGCGGAAGTGTTCGGGCTGGATCCCGAAGAAGTTACCGCTGATCACCGGCGATCCGCGAAAGCCATCAACTTCGGTCTCATGTATGGCATGTCGGCATTCGGTCTCGGCAAACAGCTCGGTATCAGCCGCCACGAAGCGCAGGAATATGTCGATCTGTACTTCGATCGTTACCCGGGCGTGAAAAAATTCATGGACGATACGCGTGAGGAGGCGCGGCAATCCGGATTCGTCGAAACCCTTTTCGGACGAAGGCTTTACCTCCCGGACATCAACGACCGCAATGCGCAGCGTCGGCAGTATGCCGAACGCAGCGCCATCAATGCACCGATGCAAGGCACGGCTGCCGATATCATCAAGCGCGCGATGATCTCCGTGCAACAGTGGCTCGATGCCGGCAAGGTGCCGGCGCGCATGATCATGCAGGTACACGACGAGCTGGTATTCGAGGTCGACGAGGAATCGATCGACGAAGTGCGCACCAGAATTACCGAAATGATGAGCGGAGCGGCGAAGCTGTCGGTTCCCCTTGTCGTGGAGGCAGGCACCGGCAGCAATTGGGACGAGGCGCACTGATCTGGCGTACCGGCAAAAAAGCCGATAATAATCAAAGAGATATTTTTCGCCGGGGAACTCTGTCCGGGGAATCTGTTCCAAGTATTCTGAGTGCGTTAGTCACTCGCCCGCTTACCTCCCTAAGCGGGCGTGCAGCAAGGTTACCCCAAGCCTGTTGCGTAACTTGCCCCGGCGTTTTCAGAAAACGTCCGGGGTTTTTTTATGCATGTCTATTTCACCTCCTGCGCGTTCAGAAAGTTTTCCAGCACCTCGCGGGATTCCTCGACACCCTGTTTCTTGAGCGCGGAGAACAATTGCACGCTGGCCGCGTCGCCGAGTTCTTTTTGCACCTCATGCAACGCCGTTGCCGCCTGGTTCTTCTTCAGTTTGTCGGCCTTGGTCAGCAGGACATGCACCGGTACGTCGACAGACTCTGCCAGCGAGAGCATCTGGCGATCGAAATCACTCAACTGACGCCTCGCGTCCACGACCAGAATCAAACCTGCAAGACTCTGCCGTTCATGGAAATAGGCCTGCAATAACGAAGCCCAGTTCTGGCGCACCGATTCCGCCACCCTGGCAAACCCGTAGCCGGGCAGATCGACCAGGCGACGACCCTCGCGCAACTCGAAAAAGTTAAGGAGTCGCGTTCGTCCGGGCGTCTTGCTGGTCCTCGCAAACTGACGGCGATTGACGATGACATTTATGGCGCTGGATTTGCCTGCATTCGACCTGCCGGCAACCGCCACTTCCGCACCCGTATCGGACGTGAACTGATCCGGGCTCGCCGCACTCAAAATGAATTTTGCGTCAGGGAATTGCGACATGGGAACGGGCCCCGATGTGTGTATAATTTGGAGCCCAATTTGCCCTCTTTGTTCAGCGGCGCGAATGGGGCGGTGCAAATTGATCTTTAGTGTAATAAATGTCAGTCCGCGATAAACGCTTGCAGATTATTGATTGCCGCGGGCGGACTGGGGCCTATTATTGACGGCTGCGGGGTCGCTCAGCAAGGCCTGTGGCTGTTCCGGTCATTCGGCACAATACGGATTGACGCCACCCTGCTTGATGTGGTTTCTGCATTTGCGGGATTGCGGCGACGGGAAATCCATCCGAGAAGAGCAACATGAAAATTAGTTTTGCAGCATTGACTTTATGTGTTTTGTTTTCGGGCACGTCCTGGGGCCAGGTGCTGGTCGACGGCTCCGCGGAAGCCGGTCAGGCCAAGGCGATAACCTGCAGCGCATGCCATGGTGCCGATGGCAACAGCGTCAACCCGCAATGGCCGAGCATTGCCGGACAGCATCCGGCCTATATCGTGCAACAATTGCAGGCATTCAAGAATGGCACCCGCACCGAGCCGTTGATGCTCGGCCAGGTGATGATGTTGTCGGATGAGGACATGCGCAACCTGGCCGCGTATTACGCCGGCAAGACGACGGCCACCAGGGTCATCGCGGATGCCTCGACGCTCGATCATGGCCAGAGACTGTATCGCGGCGGCAGCCGCGATAGCGAGATCCCGGCCTGTATCGCCTGCCACGGACCCAATGGCCGCGGCAATCCGGGCGCATCCTATCCGTCACTCAAGGGACAATACGCGGTCTATATTGCAAAGCAGCTGCGCGATTACGCGAGCGGCAGGCGCCGTTCCGATGGATCCACGCGTGTTATGCGTGATATAGCGTCGCGACTCAGCGAGGAGGATATCGTCGCTGTATCATCTTATGTTCAAGGACTTCAATAGGCGGCTTTGCGGTATACGAAATCTGCCTAAACCATTTGCCGCATTGGCAGTCAGAGCAAGTATCCATTCCGGAGATTTTTAGATGAAACGCATTGCAATCTTTGCCGCTCTCGTTTTGGCCTTCGTCGTCGGCGTAATCATGTTCATGCAGCAATCTCGAGAGGCCCAGCTACCCGAAACCGTTGCCGACGAGGTGAAGGTCGTGGAGACGCCCGAAATTACACCTGATGCCGACAGCCAGCCCGGCCAGGACGATCAGCCGCCTGAAATGGTCCAGGAATCCGCCGCCGAGGATGTAGCGGAAGAAACGGAAGACCGGCCGCTGATACTGGCCCAGGCAGATATTCCCGCCGCATCGCAGCAATGGAAATTCGAGGAAGGCACTCACTTTACCCGGATGGTTCCGACCCAGCCCACCGTTGGTGGCGCTGACAAGGTCGAGGTCGCGGAAATTTTCTGGTATGGCTGCAATCACTGCTACGACTTCGAGACCTACGTCAACCGCTGGCTGGAAAACAAGCCGGCGAACGTGCGATTTGTGCGCATTCCCGCCGTGTGGAATCCGCTGGTCAAGCTGCATGCGCAACTCTACTACACCGAAGAAGTGCTGGTGAAAAATGGCAAGATTGTGAATCCGGACCAGTTTCGTGCAGCAGTCTTTGCCGAGTATCATCGCCGCGGCAACCGCATGGCGTCTGAATCCACGATCCAGGCTGTTTTCGAACGCCACGGTGTCAGCGCGGAAGACTTCGCAAATACCTGGGGCTCGTTCGAAGTCGCGCAGAAGCTGCGAGTTGCGCAGGACCTGGCCAGGCGCTACAGCATCAGCAGTGTCCCGACCATAGTCGTAAACGGCAAGTACCGAACCGGTGCCGCTGAGGCCGGTGGTTATCCCTCGCTGATGGAGCTGATCGACGAATTGATTGCGCGCGAATCGATCAGGTAACGCAAACGGTCACTTTTTACTGCCCGGAGTCTTCCGAGACGATTTCCCAGCGCTTGCCGCTGTTACGCCGCCAGTAGAGGCGTTTCTTCGATTCAATCGGGCCGGCGTCCGTTACCAGGACCTGTGTGAAGCGGCTGATGAACAGGTCTGATTCTTCCGGGTCGGCCAGGAGCATCACGTCATCGATCATTACGGCGTGCAGCCGCAGCGAATCGAACATGCCGATCCGATAGGTGATCCATTCGTCCCTGTTCATATCGTGGAACCTGAAGTCAGTCGCATAGAGCGACAGGTAGGTATCGAGGTCGCCGTGCGCCAGGCTCTTCTTCCATATATCAAGGGCGGTGCGAAACTCCGCCCGCGTCTTGCTGATCTCGTCCGGCGTTGTCCATGTGACATCGCGAGCAACGATTACCGGCGTAACATGAGGCTCGATTACGTCTTCGAGTAGCGTGATTTCCTCATTCGGCAGGGCCAGACAACCATCGGTGTCACGCGGCGGCCTCCTCGGACTATTCCGGTCGACGCCGTGCAACCATATTCCGCTGCCCGTTCTTTTCTTCTGCCGGTCCCATGCATTCGGATAATCGAGCGCATAGGCTGCAACGCCATATTTTTCATTCAGGTTCCTGGTATCGATTTTTTCCGTAACGAAATAAACGCCCAGCGGTGTCTTACGGTCCCAGGCGCGTTGTTTCCCGGTCCCGTTAAGCCCGATCGACATGTAGCGCCGATCCTTTTCCACGATCTTGTCGCCGGAACGGACGAACCGCAGCATGCTCGCGGTGGCGGCATCGGCGATCAGGACATCGCTGACGGAGTCCGGCATTTCCAAAAGATATGCAGGCGTCAGGCCGCTGTTGGTAATTGCGGTGATCGCATCGTCGGCCGCTGCGGTGCGAGCAACGATCAGCAGCAGCGCTGCAATAAACAGAGATTTCTGCCGGCAATTTCGCATTGAATTTGGAGTTTGTTGTTTGCGGGGAATACTAAAACGCAGCACTGGCATCCACAAGCGCTGCAAACATTTTGTCGCATTCGGGAGACAGTGCGACGCCATCAAGTTCAGTTTTCTCTCCATGAAAACGACTGCGTTTCGATACCACGATGTACACGCAATTCCTGTGTGAGCAAGAATGTTAATTGGGCGGAGCGTCCTGCCGTAACGGTTTGCGACAAAACCTCGTCATCGAGTTGCAGTCGCGGGTTCCAGATATTGACGGTTAAACCGCCCGGATTATCGGCTTCCAGTTGCACTTTTCCATCACTGCCGGTCTTGCCGAACGCCTGGCTGTCGACGACGAGGATGTAACTGATCATGTGGTCGTGGAGATTGCAGCCCACCGTGACTACGCCGGGATACTCGAACGCGACCTGTGGCCTCATGTTTCCTTTGAACATGGGTAGGACAAAGTTGTTGGGCTTGGAAAACGAATATACGTGGTGCGCGACTCTGTCATTGTTCGGAAACTGGACGCGGGTTCCCGTCTGTACGATGAGCAGGTCCGGGTCGAAGCGGGAATCGAGCTGGTGCATTACCGCTGGATTTGCGGGGATCGGCAGATGCCCTCGATGATCCGACTCGATATAGACTGCGACATCCGGCACAGGCTGGCCATGTCGGTCGAGCACGGTGACCTCGATTTCCGCGGCAAACGATGCAGTGCCGGCGAGAATCAGGGTGAGCAAAATCCCTGTGTGCCAGCGCCTTGCGACGCGAAGAATTTCCAAGTATTGCATGTTGGCGCAACCGGCTGAGTTCCTTTTTCAAGTGTACGGGGTGGCCCGTACCGGCAACCGTGAACTGCCGCACACTCTATTTGCCGGATTGCTCCTAATATTCTGATTTTGACGGATTTTTGCGGCATCCCGACGGCCGGGAACGGCGTGGCAGGCAGCGTTTCGCCGCGCAATGCTTTGTTCCCGAAGCCTGCGGACCGGGCAATATGAATCTCAGGACCACATTTCGCAGCAAGCTTTTCCTGCTGACAATCGTGCCACTCGCGGTGGCGCAGGTCGTCACGATTTTTGCGGTCATGCAGACGGTCCGGGAAGACGTTTACCGCCGTGCCCATGACTCCCTGGTTGTCGGCGGTACGGTCATCAACGAATTCCGCGAGGATCGCAGCGAGCGTTTACGCTCGAGTGCACAGGTCCTTGCCGCCGACTTCGGGCTGAAACAGGCCGCCGCGACCCGCGATACGGAAACGCTCCGCTCAATCCTCGTCAATCACCGTCAGCGCGTCAGGGCAGATATCGCTATTTTTCTGGATCTCGAGGGCGTGAACATCGCCAGCTCGGAGAACATCCGCAGGCAGCGCAAATCCGATCTCGTTCGCCTGATCGACCCGTCCAACGAGCGGACCAGCGTGCAATCCATTCTGACGATCAACGACGTGACCTACCATACGATCGCAGAGACATTGCGCGCACCGGTGCCGGTCGGCTGGATCGTACTCGGTTATCGAATTGACCAGGCGGTGGTCGACAGGATCAGTAAGCTCACGGATCTCGATGTTTCCATCATTGCCTTCGACCGCAATCTGCCGCGCGCAGTTGCGACGACATTTGATGAAGCTGAAAGCACGAGTTCAAAGAATCCCGCGGCAGTTCCCGAGGTTTTTTCCAACTCGGTTTATCTCATCGAGGACGACGGCGTCGATCGCCTGACATTAAGCGCGCCATTTGCGGACGATGTGCAGGATTTGCTGGTCGTTTTGCAGCGATCGATGCAGGATGCAATGTTGCCGTATGAGGAGGCGAAACGCGGCCTGATACTGTTTTCGGGAGTCCTGCTGATTCTCGTCACCCTGACCGGCATTTACGTATCCGGAACCATCGCCAGACCGCTTCGCGACCTGGCGAGCGCCACGCGGCAACTGATTTCGGGTGACTACGATTCCTCGGTGGAGGTGCGCTCGGATGACGAAATCGGAGAGCTGGCGACAAGTTTCAATGCGATGCGCACCGCGATCTCCGAGCGCGAAGAGCGCATCTCGCAACAGGCACTGCAAGACTCCCTGACGGGCCTGCCCAATCGCGAAAAAATCGTGCAAAGTCTGACCAAGGCGATCGACCGTGCCGAGGAGGCAGAGACGACCGTCGCGATCCTGTCGGTTCGGCTGACGCGGGTGGCAGCCATCACGTCGACACTCGGGCACAGCGCCGGCGATGAACTGATCAAGCTGGCCGCTCATCAGCTCAAGGTCAATCTCGATGCCAACGATATTCTCGGTCATGTCGGCGCCAACGAATTCGTCCTGGTCCTGCCGGACAACACGCTGGAGAATGCACTGACGTATGCTGACAGGATCGAGGGTATCCTCGGTGCAGGCGTCAGGCTGGGCCGCATCAACATTACGCTGCAGTCGGCAATCGGCATATCCGAATACCCGCAACACGGCAAGCAAGCGGCAGACCTCGTGCGTAATGCATCGATCGCCCGCAGCGAGGCCGAAACGCGCCAGGAGCGCGTCAGGGTTTACGAGACCGGGCGGCAGGATCACTACGTGCGCCAGCTGCGTATCGTCAACGATCTCCTGAGTGCCCTGCAGCGCGAGGAAATCCAGCTGCACTTTCAGCCGAAGATCTCCTTGCCGGACGGCACCCCGTGCGGCGCCGAGGCGCTGGTTCGCTGGCGGCATCCGGAATTGGGCTACCTCGCCCCCGACGAATTCATTTCCGCGGCTGAGCAGGCAGGCACGATCCTCCATCTGACGCGCTACGTGTTGGAGCGCGCTGTCAAATATTGTCGTCAGTGGCAAGACCAGGGCTACCTGCTCGGCATAGCCGTCAATCTTTCCGCCCGTGACTTGCAGGATGAATACCTGCCCTATTTCGTGCTGCAGATTCTCAAGGAGCAAATCGTCGAGGCGCAGCGACTTACTCTCGAGATCACAGAGAATTCCGTCATGCAGGATGTCAATCACGCGGTCAACGTGCTCGAGTGCCTGCGGGACATTGGCGTGAAGATCTCGATCGACGACTTCGGCACCGGCCATTCCTCGCTGGCGCAGTTGCGCAATATTCCGCTACACGAACTGAAGATCGACAGGTCCTTCGTCAGCAACATTCTCGAGGAGAATCAGAACGAGGCCATCGTCCGCTCGACCATCGATCTCGCGCACAACATGGGGCTCGAGGTCTGCGCCGAGGGCGTGGAAGATGAGGAAACTTTGCGTTACCTGAGCAGCATCGGCTGCGAACAGGCACAGGGCTATTATTTGAGCAAACCCGTTCCGTCGGATTACCTCATTGACTGGTTGCAGAAATACAAACCCGTTTCGTATCGTGAGCGGAGAAGCAGCAAGCGCGCCTTCGCTAATAAATCCTGATCAGTCCGCGGCGAGCCCGCTCAGAAATTTCACCGTGTTCTCGCCGATGTGCTCCACGGAATAACCACCCTCCAGAACGACCAGCGTCGGCAGGCCGAGCGCCCCGATCCGCTGTCCCATGCGCCTGAAATCCTCCGTTCTGATGGCGAAATGGGTCGTCGGATCGCCGACAAAGGTGTCCAGGCCGAGGGGCACGACGAGCGCATCGGGTTCGAGCCGGCGAACCTGTCCCAGCGCGTCGGCAAGCGCGGCCTCATATTTGTCCCAGTCGGTGCCGAAAGGCAGCGGGTAATTGATGTTGAAGCCATGCCCGGCGCCGGCGCCCGCTTCGTCGGCATATCCGGCAAAAAACGGATATTCGAGGGCGGGATCCGCATGCAGGGAAATCGTCAGCACATCGTTGCGTTCATAAAAAATGGTTTGCGTACCATTGCCGTGGTGGTAATCGACATCCAGCACAGCCAGCTTGCCGGCACCGCCGTCGAGCAGTGACTGCGTGGCGAGCGCGGTATTGTTCAGATAACAGTAGCCGCCGCAATAATTTTCGGTGGCGTGGTGCCCTGGCGGCCGGCAAAGCGCGAAAGCATGCTTTTCTCCGCTCGCAAGCAGATCGGCGGCGGTCAGCGCGATATTCGCCGAAGTACGAATCGCCTGCCAGCTGCCTTCCACGAACGGCGTGGTCGTATCAAAAGAGTAGCGGCCGAGTTTCCCGGCTACGCACCTGGTATCGGCGTGGCGCATGCCGGGAGCGACGAATGTTTCCGGCCTTGCATTGGAACCCTTTTCGTCGGAGTCGAGCCATTCCTGCCACACGTCTTGCAGAAATTGCACGTAGTCCGGAGCATGAATCCTGGTGAGCCTGGATTCCTCAAAGACCCGCGGCTCGATCAGCGGACCGAAATCCTGGTCCCGAATGGCTTGCATGACATTGTTCGCACGATCCGGACACTCCGCGCTCGGACCCCATGCATCGCCGCGCGGATCGAGCAGGCCGCTATGCAAATTATGATCGTCGGAATAAACGGTCTTCATTGGCGCGAGCACCCCTTATCTATCGATGGCGGCTAACGATCAGCGCATCGACCGCGACGCACTGCCTGCTGCCGACAATCACCGGATTGACGTCGACTTCCTGCAATTCCCGGCGTAAGGCGTCTATCATCACCGAAAATCTCGCCGCCGTGGCGCAGAATGCGTCGATATTGGCCGCGGGACTGCCGCGGATCCCGTGGAGCAGTGGCTGCAGATCGAGATCATCCAGCCGGTAGCGTACATACTGCGCATCGAAGGGCGGCAACGCGAAGACGACGTCGGCGATTACTTCGGCGAGCACACCACCGAATCCGAGCATGACGACCGGCCCGAACTGGGGATCGCGTCGCGCGCCGAGAATCATGTCGACGCCGTCAGCCACCATGGGTGCCACCGCGACCCGCGATCCCAGCCGCTCGCTGAGATCCTTGTAAGCGTCGATCGTCTCGCGCATGTCGCCGAGATCCAGATAAACGCCGCGATGCTCGGATTTATGCGCGATGCCCGGCATCGCGGTTTTCAGCACCAGTGGAAACCCGACCCTGTCCGCCGCCTCTCTCAACTGATCCTCGTCTTGCGCAATAACGGTCGCATTTGCCGTGATGCCGAAGTCCCGCAAAAGGTCGAGCGATTCGGACTCGTCAAGTGAAGAAACTCTCGACAGGCGTTCGCCCCATTTGCCGACTGCGGATCCGGTTACCTCGGGCGGCGTCATCGCCGGACGCTTGAGGAAATCACGGTACTTCATCAGGCCGCGAATACCTTTGAGGAACGTAACGACGCCATCCACGACCGGCAATCCCGCATGCGTCGTTTCGACAACCAGCGGGTCGCTGCCGGTTCCCTGACGCGAGGCAACCAGTGCGACCGGTTTGCCCGTTTCTGCGTGCGCACGCTTCATTCTTGCGACATAGTTCGGATAGATGTAGCCGTCCGGTGCGCGATCGTGAATGATGCCGCCGATCGCTGCGCCGGGATCCTGCAGCATGATCGACAGGCAGTCCGCCATCGTCTTCTGCGCCGTCTCGCCGCCACGGCTCCATCCATCCAGGGGATTTACGGCCGGCAACTCCGGATCCAGTATTTTCTGCAGCGCGCGAACCGTGTCGCTGGCAAGCTCCGTCAATGGCACACCCACTTCGTCGGCCAGGTCTATCATCAGCTGCCGCTCACCGCCCGAGTCGTGCAAAGCGACGAGCCCTCCATCGCCGACCGGGTTCAGCTCCGCGAACAGGATCAGGGCCGTCGCCAGTTCGTCCATGTCCATCACGCGGTGTACGCCATAGCGGTCGAACAACGCGTCGTACGTCGCATCGTCGCCCGCCATGCTCCCCGAATGCGAAACTGCCAGGTCGGCCGACTTCCTGGTACGCCCGACCTTGATCGCGACGATGGGTATTTGCTTGTGCTGTGCTTTCTCGAGTGCAGCCCGGAATCCCTGCGGCTTGCGCGCGGTTTCGATGAACAGGCCGATGGCCCTGGTTTCCGGCAACTCGAGCGCAAAATCGATGTACTGATCCATGGTCACGGAGAGTTCATTGCCGGTAGACACGGCCAGGTTGAAGCGCAGGCGTGCCTCGCAATCGACGATGCCACACATGCCCGCGCCGGAGTGGCTGATCAAGGCGACATTCCCACGGCCCGGGTGCATGCAGCTGTCGAAGCCCGTTGCCCAGACCCGGTCCCCGAAATTATAAAAACCCATGCCATTGGCGCCGCAGACGAGTATGCCGGCATCATCGATTTTGTTGCTAATGCGTTCGCGAAGTGGCGGCTCGTCGTCATCATCGAGATATAAAGTCGACATGATGACCGCGGCCGGTACGGAGCGCGCAATGGCAGAATCGAGCGCCGCCTCGATATTCGGATCACCGACCGCGAAAACAACCAGTTCCGGCGTTTCGGGCAAATCGGCCAGTTCCTTGTAACAGCGAAGACCGCGCAGCTCCTCGTAAGCCGGGTTAACCGGGTATATGGCTCCGGGAAACCCGCCACGTTGCAGGTTGATTAGCGACCACTCGCCGAGGGAATCCTCGCGCGCCGATGCGCCGACCACCGCGACAGATTTAGGGCGAAGAAGCGGGTCGAGCGCGTGCTTCATTCATGAAGAGTCCGGGCTAGTAAGGTCCCGGTGGCGTGGCGCGTCGTCGCTGCGGATCCCAGAACGGTTTGTCGACAACTGTCGCTTCGGCCATTACCCGCGACCAATGCATCTCGCGCTGGTAATAGATTTCGACGAACAGTTTGTCGCCCACCTTGCCGTGCGGCGTGCGTACCGTGCCGATGGCGATGTTTTGCTTGCAAACGGGGGACCAGGTTGCAGATGTAATGAAGCCTACTTCCTTGCCGCGGCCGCCCTTGCTTGCATATATATAAGAGTGATGCGCGGGCTTGTTGCCCTCTATATCGAGCTTGACCAGGCGCCAGGCGGAACCGCGCCGCTTTTCTTCGGCCAGTGCACGACGCCCGTTGAAGTTGGCTTTTTTGAAATCGACGAGCCATTCGAGCCCCAGCTCCAGCGGTGATCGCGATCGGCCGGACCTGATCGTCACATGTGCCGGCAGGAAATCGATGTAGGCGCCAATGTAGCCCGCTTCGATACGGGCCTGATCGAGCGCCTCCGTGCCTATCGCCCAGATGCCATGATGCTTTCCGGCTTCGAACAACGCGTCCCAGAGCGCTTCGGCCTTGTCGGGAGAGATCCACAATTCGTAGCCGAGGTCCCCTGTATAGCCGGTTCGCGACACCATCAGCTCAGTGCCTGCGAAATCGAAATTGTCGAGGCCGAATGGCTTCAGGTTTTCGATACCGTCGAGCCCGAGATTTTTCAACACGCTGTATGAGGTCGGGCCCTGTACCGCCAGCGCCGCGATATCGTGCGTCTCGTCAACGATGCTGACATCCATGCCGATGGCCGCGGCAGTCAACCAGGACATGTGCCTTTCCTGCGCGCACAGCCGGTATTCGCCTTGCCGCAGATGGAAAATCGTTCCGTCGTCGATAACCTGTCCTTCGTCGTCGCACCACACTGCATAAGCAACGCGGCCCGGCTTGATCTTGCGCATGTCCCGCGTCACCAGCCTGTCAATGAAGTCCAGGCTGTCGGCACCGCTAATGCGGTACTTGGTCATCGGCGTCAAGTCGAACACGCCGGTGCTGTTACGAATTGCAAAGTATTCGAGTGCCGTTTCGTAGAAACCGTCCGCGCTCCTGTAACCCTTCCACTCGTGCCAGCGATTGAGCCGGTCGAGTTCCGCCTGTCGCGAATAAAAAGGCGACTTCAGCCTGTCCTGTGGCACTTCCTGGATCGTCGTCACGCTGCTTTCTCCCTTTTAAGAATTTCCCGCGCCGCGTTGCGTCCCGCCGCGCCGCTGATGCCGCCCCCGGGGTGTGCGCCCGCGCCACAGAGGTAGAGTCCATCGAGTGGCATCGCGTATTGCTGAGCGCCGCCGACCGGCCGCGTAAACAGGAACTGGTCCAGCGCCAGTTCGCCGTGGTGCCAGTGCCCGCCCGTAATCAGGAACTGTTTCTCGATGTCCGCCGGTGTCAGCATCTCCGACGCGACAATTTTTTGTTTCAGGTCCGGCATGAATTCGCCGAGACAGTCTATCGCCGTATCGAGGAATGACTGTCTTGCCGCATCCGACCAGCCCTCTTTCAGGCTGTACGGGGCATATTGCACGATCGCCGACATCACGTGTTTGCCGTCCGGCGCGAGGCTCTGATCGCGGAAGCTCGGGAAGGTGATCTCGAATACCGGCTTGTCCGACGTCTCGCCGTATTTCGCCGCGTTGAACGCGCGCTCGACATAGACATCGTCCGGTGCAACAACGAAGCGTTCTCCATACTCCTGTTCCTCGACGCCATCGATTGCCGGCAACCCGTCAAGCGCCAGGTGCATCTTCGCAGCATTGCCACGCATGCGGATGTTGTGAATACGGCGCGCGAATCCCGTCTCCACATTGCGCGTCGATACGAGGCACATGATCGTCGACTTGGGGTCGGCGTTGGACACGACGAGCCGGCTCGAGAACTGTTCGCCGTTCTCCGTTTGCACGCCTGCCACGCGTCCGTTTTCGATAATGATTCTCTTGACCGGCATACCGGTCCGAATCGTCGCGCCGCGATCCCGCGCACAATGTGCCAGCGCTTCCGCGACCGTGCTCATGCCGCCCGCCGGGGCGCTGATCGTGCCGTGCGAGCCGGCGAGCCGGTACAGGTAGGTGAGTATGGTATTGGGCGATCGCGGGCCGAGATGCGTCCCGAGCACGGCGTCCAGGCTAAGTGCCCCCCTCAGCACACCATTCTCGAATCGCTCATTGAGTTCGTCGAATATGTTCATGCCGATGATGCGCAGCAACTCCTGCATCTCAACCCTGCCGAGGCGGCGGATATCCAGGCCGAGCTGTCCGAGTGTAAGGAAATCCGCTTTGCTGGCGTCCTTCGAGAGACGCGGCGGCGTCTTGTTGAGATAGGTCTTCAGCAGATCGGCAAACCGCGTCATGCGCCGGCAAAAATCCCTGTAACTCGCCGCATCCTCGTCGCTGGTGCCGGTCACCTGTTTACCGTTCATTCGCACGTGCTTGCCGTCCGGAGAAAGCGCAATCGTGCCTATTGCATCGCCCGACAATTCGAATTTGAGTCCGAGTTCCTTCCGCACCTGTGGTTGCAGCTGGTACAGCAAGTGTGCACATGCAGAAACGGAAAACCCGTCCGCAAAAGTGCGCGTTACCGCCGCACCGCCGACCTGGTCATTGGCTTCGAGAACCAGAACTTTCTTGCCGGCCTTGGCGAGCAGTGATGCACAAACCAGCCCGTTATGTCCGGCCCCTATAACACAAACATCGTATCGTTCGTTCATCAGTCTTCACTGAAATTGACTGGAGTAATATCCGGTCGTTTGAGATCGAAAAGAATTTCCCGCGCCGCATTACAACCCGGAGCGGACATCACGCCCCCTCCGGGGTGCGTGCTGGAGCCACACATGTACAGTCCCGCCACCGGTCCGCGGTACTGAGCGTAGCCGGGAATAGGACGATTGAACATCAACTGATCCATCGTCAGCTCGCCGTGGAAAATGTTGCCTTCGGTCAGACCCGACTCTTCGTCTATATCCTGCGCCGTCCGTATCTCGGCGTGCAGGATAAGGTCCTTGAAATCAGGGCTGTACTCGGCAATCTGGTCGATGACCGTCTGCCCGAACTGGTCGCACTCCTCCGAGGTCCACTCCCGACCTTCGATTTGCGCAGGGCAGTACTGCACGAAACAGCTCATGAAGTGCTTTCCGGGAGGCACCATAGTCGGGTCGGTGGTCGTCGGTATGACCATGTCGACATACGGGTCCTTGGACCAGGTGCCGTCCTTCCAGTCGTCGTAGGCGCGCTCCATGCGCTCCATCGAATCGATGAAATGCATGTCGCCGTCGAGCAACGGGCTACCTTTCGGTAGCGCAGGAAACGTCGGCATTCCGTCGAGCGCGATGTTGACCTTGCCCGAGGATCCGCGAATCTTGAAATTCTTGATGCGCTGGTAGAAATCCGGGTCCAGGTCGCTCTTGTCCATGCATTTGAGGAAAGTGCGCTTGGCGTCCATGCCGGACACCACGATGCGCGAGTCAATTTCCTCGCCGTTCGTCAGCGCGACGCCCTTCACGCTGCCGTTCTTCACGACGATCTGCTCGACGCCGGCGTCCGTGCGCAGCTCCCCGCCGAGAGACCGGAAGGAGTTGGCGAGGGCAGCGGCTACTGCTCCCATGCCGCCGCGGGCATAACCCCAGGCACCCATGTTGCCGTCGACTTCGCCCATGTAGTGATGCAGTAGCACGTAAGCGGTTCCGGGCGAATGAATGCCCAGTGCCGTGCCGATGATGCCGCTGCCGGACAGCGCAGCCTTGATCACGTCCGTCTCGAAATATTCGTCGAGATATTCGGCGACACTCATGGTCCAGAAGCGAATCGTGTCATACATCCTTTGCTCGCTCATCTCGAAGAACTTGTTACCGAGACGCGCCAGTTCCCTGAGGTCCTTGGGTTTGAACGACGCCGGATCGGGCGGCGTGCGCAACAGGAAATCACGAATGAAGCGGCATTGCCGCATCGTATCCGCCGAGTACTTTTCGTAAGCATCGGCGTCTGCCTTGGAAAACCTCGCATATTCGCGGTAGTGCACCTCCGGATCCGGATAACTCCCGAGGTAGTCGCCGTTTTCCATGAATACCGTGCCACCGCCATACGGTGTCACCTGCAGGCCATGCCTGGCGAGCTCCAGGTCACGATAGATTTCGGGCCTCAGGAGACTGCATACATAGGAGCAATTTGAATACAGCCAATCCTTGTAAAGGGCGCGGCTGGCTGTCGCGCCACCGATATAATCGTTTTTCTCGACACACAGGACATCGAGACCGGATTTAGCAAGGTATGCCGCATTTGTGAGGCCGTTGTGCCCCGCGCCTATCACTATTGCATCGTATGTCTTCATGGCATGTTCACTCTCGATTCAGATGCCGGATTTGTTCTTATTCGTTAAACGTCTTTCTTCTGTTTATTGACTGCCGGACTGCATGCGTTTGCCACGCTTGTCCTGCAATTTATTCATTGTAATGTCCACCGCCTGTTCGAATTTGTCCAGAGTTTCAGAAATACATTCCATATCATGAGCTTCGCAGAGGAACCATGGTTCCCGCGAATCCGGTTCCACCAGCACCCCGAGTTCATGGAGTTCGACTGCCAGGGAATCATAAAAAGCATAATCCGAATCCAGCCACTGCCGGTAATTTGACGGTGCCTCGGCATGGAAGAACAGCCCGGACATTGCGGGATGGCCGACAAAACTGTGCTCTATGCCGCGCGCACTCAGGATACTGGCAATGCCATCGCGTAATTCTTCGCCGTTCGCTGCTATGCTCGTCAGCGCATCCGTTTCCGCGAGTATCTCCAGCGTTTTGTCAGCGGCAGCGAGCGGTACCGAATGCGCCGTAAAAGTGCCGCCATGAACGACACCGTCGCCCACCTTTCTCATGATGTCTTCGCGACCGGCCACTATGGAGATTGGATAGCCGTTTGCGACGGCCTTAGCCAGGGTACACAGGTCGGCGCGGATGCCGAGTAATTCCTGCACGCCGCCCCTCGCTACCCGAAAACCCGTCTTGACTTCGTCAATGATCAAGACGACACCGTACCTGTCACAGAGTGCACGGACCTCCTGCATGTATTCCCGGCTTGCTGAAATGCCGCAACAGTTGCCCATGATCGGTTCAATCAGGAATGCACCGATCCTGTCACCATGTTTTTTGAGGACGTCCTCCAGAAAATTCGCGTCATTCAATGGCACCACGTGCGTAATTTTCCGGATTAAATGCGGCACGCCTTCCGAATCCGGCAAGATCTTCGGCTTGCCTTCCTGCGGATTCCAGTGTTTCACGTCAGCGTACCAGAGTACTTCGTTGAAAATACCGTGGTAGCCGCCTTCGACGAAAATGTGTTCGTCCTTTCCGCTATAGGCACGTGCAATTCTGAGTGCGGCCATTACCGCTTCGGTGCCCGAGTTCGAGAACCTGACGAGTTCCGCGGCTGGCACCATCTCGCTGATGCGGCACGCTACCTTGTACTCGAGTTCGGTAGCCAGCGCGAAGACGCCACCAACGTCCATGCCGGCGCGTGCAGCTGCGTCAACCCGATCGTCCGCATAACCGAGGATTACCGGGCCATAAGCGAGGCGGTAATCGATGTATTCATTACCATCGATGTCCCAGATCCGCCCGCCTTTGCCGCCTTGCACGTAAATAGTCTTTTTGTCACCCCAGTAGCGGAAGTTCGACGCGACGCCGAGTGGCAGCTTGCTCACCGCTTTCTGGAAATGCGCATTGGATTTCTTGAGTGATCGCATAGGTTGTCGGCTGGACCCGACGTCCTAGGGTCTCATGAAGTAGCGTGCGAAGTCCAGAAAAATGAATGATTGTTCATTCAATTTCTGGCATAATTTGGCTTATTTACAGATACTTATCAATATTTTTCTTTCTGAAAATCTTGATAAATCAGTGAGTTCCCGATGGCTTTGATTGCCGAAGAACGACAGGGCCGACGCGCACTTGCGAAGGAGCGCCGGCGCCGGCAACTAATCGACGCGACCATCAAATGCATTTCCAAGAAAGGTCTCGGCAGCGCGACCCTTGCCGACGTGGCAAAAGAGGCCGGTATGTCGCAGGGCATCGTCAACCTGCATTTCGACAGCAAGGGCAACCTGCTCCGCGAAACCTTGCGCTTCCTCATCGAGGATTACGATGCGCTTTTCATGCAGACCGTCAAAAAGTCATCCGGCAACGCCGCAGAAACCCTGCGCTCGTTAATGGAGATGGACCTCAAGCCGGTAATCTGTGACCGGAGGAAACTCGCCGTTTGGTTTGCGTTCTGGGGAGAAGTCAAAGCCGTGCGTACATACCAGAAGATATGCGCGGCCTACGATGACAAGTATGACAAGGTCATCAAGGAGCTCTGCAGGCAGATTATCGATGAGGGCAATTACGATGGCGTCGACGCAGGAGACGTATCAGGTGCCCTCACGTCACTGACGGAAGGTTTCTGGCTCTCGTTCCTGATTAACCCGAAATCTTTCGACCGGGCTGCAGCGATGAGATCGATCGAAAGTTATTTGCGAGCCGTGTTCCCCAAACACTACCCATAAAGAGAACCAGCGTGAGAATCGAATTAAGTGACAGCGCCGTCAAGTGGCAAGCAATTGCGCGGGCGTATGCGGACGAGTATCTGCAACCACATGAAGTCGAGGCCGAACTGAGCGACGGCGTTTTGCCGGACGAGATCACGCGCCGGAACAAGCAACGCGCAATTGATCTCGGCTTCACGGCCATTGACGTTCCGAAGGCATACGGCGGGCTCGAATTGCCATTGGTCGAACAGGTTGCGATCTGGGAGCAACTGGGTCGCGTGACGAATGCCCTTTCCTGGTGTTTCCCGGAACCGCAGACATGGATGTTCGAGGCTTGCAGTGAGCAGCAAATAGAAAACTTCATACTGCCGATGATGCGAGGCGAATTGAAGGACTGCTACGCGATCACGGAGTCGGGGCCGGGATCCGACGTCGCCGCAATCGAGGCGACGGCTGTCCAGAGTGGCGACAATTACTTACTGAATGGTGAGAAATGGTACGTGACCAGTGGAAACCTGGCCGATTTTTTCTGGTTCCAGGCAAAATTGCCCGAAGAAGACGATGAGGCTCTGTTCCTGGTCGATCAGGGCACCGACGGCGTCGAGGTGATTGCGACCCCGAAATTCAGTCACAGCTATGCGGCGCACCATCCGACGTATCGATTCACTGATGTCGAGGTCCCTCTAGAGAGGCGCGTCGGCAAACCGGGTGACGGCATGGCCTTTACCCATAGCTGGTTTCGTCACGAGCGGCTCATGATCGGTGCGCGATGTTGCGGCGCCGCGGCGCGGCTTATCGAAGAAGCAACGCGATTCGCTAACGGGCGAATCGTCGATAACGCGCCGCTCTCGGAAAAGCAGGCCATTCAGTTCATGCTGGCCGACAGTGCGACGGAACTCTGGGCTTCTCGGTTGATGACCTACGAGGCGGCTGCGGCGAGCGATCGTGGTGAGGACCTCAAGGCCCTGCACAATCGCTGTTCCATGGTAAAGCTATTCGTTTCTGAAATGGCCAACCGCGTTGCCGACCGTGCCGTCCAGGTGTTCGGTGGCCGCGGGTATATGCGCGAAAACGTAGCCGAGCGGTTTTTTCGCGAGCTGCGGGTCGACAGGATCTGGGAAGGCACGAGCGAGATTCAACGCTTGATTATCGCGCGCAACCTGCTGAAACGCGGTCTCGACAACATGTAGAGTCAAGCATTTGTGATGGCTCGGGCCTTTGCCGTTGTGTCGTTCAGTGCCCGGTGGTGAAATCAGCAGTCATGAATCGACGTAACAGGCGAATGACAGCGGCAAGGCCGATTTTGGCCCTTCTTCTGTCATCGCTGATGTCGTGCACGACGGACCATACGGCGGAGCTCGCAAGCGACGAGAAAGTGCTCAACGTATACAACTGGGCTGATTACATCGGCCCGGATACGATCGAGAGATTCGAGGCCGAATACGGTATCAGGGTCAATTACGACACCTATGACAGCTCAGAGATCGTCGACGTCAAACTGCTGGCCGGCAACAGCGGATACGACATCGTTGTCCACAGCGCCCAGTTTGCCTCGCGCCTGGCACCGATCGGGGTCTACCAGAAACTCGACTATTCACGGCTCGAAAACATTCGCCATCTCGATCCTGCCATAACGGAAAAGTTCGTCGTTTACGAAGAGACGCGCGGTTATTCAATCCCGTACCACTGGGGCTCGACCGGTTACGCATGGAACGAGGAGATGGTGCGGCAACGCCTGCCTGATCATCCCATGGATTCCGCCGATGTGCTGTTCGACCCGAAGGTAGCATCGAAACTTGCCGACTGCGGAATCAGCCTGCTCGACGGCCCGACGGACCTGTTTCCGATGGTTCTCGCATATCTCGGCAGGGATCCCAATGCCGTCGATGACGCAAACCTGGCGGCAGCCGAAGCACAGTTGAAGCTCGTCAGGCCGTATATCCGCTACTTCAGCAATCAGAAAATGCTGATCGATCTGCCGAATCGCGAAGTGTGTGTTGCGATGAGCTGGTCCGGCGAATATGCAACCGCTGCGAGGCGGGCAAAGGAAGCCGACCTCGACATCGCGCTCCGCTATACCATGCCGAAGGAAGGATCAGGCCTCTGGGTCGATGAGGTGTATATCCCGGCCGATGCGCTGCACGTCGATAACGCTTACCTGTTTCTCAATTTCCTGATGCGCCCCGAGATTGCAGGCAGTATCGCTAACGAAGTGAATTACGCCAACTCGAACAGATCCTCGTGGAAATACATTGATCCTCAGTTTCTGGACGATCCGGCGATCTTCCCGCACGAGAAGGACTGGGACCTTTTGTATCCGGTTCTGAATGTCGACCCGAAGCGGGAGCGATTCAGGACGCGCGCATTCGCCAGGGTCAAGGCCGGCATTTAGCAAGTCTGCGCTAAGAAGACCAGGAATATGGCAGTTGAAATAATCAATCCGGATTCTGCCAGGGGGCCGTTTATCGAGGTCCGCGACGTTTCCAAGCGTTTCGGCGATTTCCTGGCCGTCGATTCCGTCAATCTTCAGGTAGATCGCGGCGAGTTGTTCTCCATTCTCGGCGCTTCCGGTTGCGGAAAAACGACCTTGCTGCGCATGCTCGCGGGCTTCGAGTCGCCGACCTCGGGGCGCATCTTCCTCGACGGCATCGATATCACAGACCAGCCGCCTTACGAACGCCCTGTCAACATGATGTTCCAGTCATACGCGGTTTTTCCGCACATGAACGTGCAACAGAATGTTGCCTACGGACTCCTCAAAGACAGGGTGCCGAAAGCCGAGATCCGGTCCCGCGTCGCGGACATCCTGAACCTCGTTCAGCTCCAAGGTTTCGCCGCGCGCAAGCCGGGTCAGCTTTCCGGCGGCCAGCGTCAGCGAGTCGCGCTTGCGCGGGCGCTCGTCAAGCAACCGAAGGTGCTGTTACTCGACGAACCGCTGGCGGCACTCGACAGGAAGCTTCGCGAGTATACCCAGTTTGAACTCATGAATATCCAGGACAAGCTGGGCATTACCTTCATTGTCGTTACCCATGACCAGGAAGAAGCGATGATACTTTCGAGCCGCATTGCCGTCATGGAGAAAGGCCGCTTCGAGCAGATCGGTACTCCGAAGGAGGTCTACGAATATCCGTGTAATCGCTTTGTCGCCGATTTTATCGGCACGATCAACATGTTCGAAGGCACTGTAGCGGATGTCAATAAAGGCAAGATGCTCGTCGACTCGGGAGATGCAGGTGGACAACTGTCTGCACCCGCAAATGATCAATTCGAGAAGGGTGCAAAGATATGTATCGCGGTCCGCCCCGAGAAGATTTTTCTGAGCAAGCATGAGCCGGATAACGAAGAGGATACGCGACTGGCGGGTATCGTCGAAGACCTCGGATATTTCGGCAACCTGTCGCTGTACAAGATCAGGCTGAATTCCGGAAAGATCGTGCAGGTCAGTGCGCAAAATCGTAAAAGATCGGCAGAGCGGCACCTCGAATGGGACGACGAGGTTTTTATCTCGTGGCGGCCGGACAGCGCCATCGTTCTCGCGAGTTAATCTGCCGTGACCAGGGGAAAGGCGAGCGAACGAGAACCAGCCTGGCGGCGAATTGCGATTGCGCTCCCGTATACCTGGCTGCTGATTTTTTTCCTGGCGCCGTTCGCGATCATCCTGAAAATCAGCCTGGCCGACCCGATTATCGCAATGCCGCCGTTTACACCTATAGTCGGTGAAACTGGCGACTTTCAGGGCACGGCTGACAACTTCACTTTTCTTTTAACCGACAAGCTGTATGCGATCACCTACCTGAAATCGGTATTCATGGCGGCCTGCGCGACGATACTGTGCCTGCTGCTCGGCTTTCCAATGGCCTACGGCATCGCAAGATCGGACAGTGCTGCGCGCGGCGTCCTGCTACTGCTGATCGTGTTGCCTTTCTGGATCTCTTTCTTGCTACGCGTCTATGCCTGGATGGGGCTGCTAAACAATTATGGGGTAATAAATAACTTTCTGATGTGGATCGGGCTCATCGAGCAGCCGATTGCGATCATGTACACCGACTTTGCAATCTATGTCGGTCTTGTTTACTCCTACCTGCCATTCATGATCCTGCCGCTGTATGCGTCTCTCGAACATATTGATCTCGATCTCGTCGATGCCGCGCAGGATCTCGGTGCCACGAGGTCGCAGGCATTCTGGGACGTTACCTGGCCGCTTGCCCGACCGGGCGTTATTGCAGGATGCCTGCTGGTATTCATCCCTGCGATGGGCGAATACGTTATTCCTTATTTACTCGGCGGGCCGGAATCGCTGATGATCGGACGCGTATTGTTTGACGAATTCTTCGTCAACCGCGACTGGCCGCTGGCATCGTCGGTCGCGATCATATTGCTCATGTTGCTGGTCGTGCCGATCGTCTTCCTGCAGCGTGCCCAGGCCAGGAGCATCGAGGATATCGCATGAAATCCCGCTCTCGTTTTGTTTTGTCGGTGCTGGCGTTTGGCTACGCTTTTCTGTACATACCGCTGGCGTCGGTCATCATCTATTCGTTCAATGACTCGACACTGGCGACAGTATGGGGCGGTTTCTCGACAAGATGGTACGGAGAACTGCTCAGGAACGAGGAGGTGCTGCAAGCAGCTTTCCTCAGTCTGCGGGTTGCCATTACCGCTGCAACCGCAGCGACAATCCTGGGCACCCTTGCAGGGATGGCGCTCGCGCGATTCGGCCGATTCCGCGGCCGCACCCTGTTCACGGGAATGATCACGTCGCCGCTCGTAATGCCGGAAGTCATCACCGGCCTGTCGCTGCTGCTGTTATTTGTCAGCCTACAGCAACTCATAGGGTGGCCAGCACAGCGCGGCTTCAACACGATCACTATCGCACACACGACTTTTGCCATGGCTTATGTCGCCGTTATCGTGCAGTCACGGCTCGCATCGATGGACGAATCACTCGAAGAAGCGGCCATGGATCTCGGGGGCCGGCCTTTTCGTGTGATGCTGGACATTACGCTGCCACTGATAGCGCCGGCCATGGTCGCGGGCTGGCTGCTCGCCTTCACGCTTTCGCTCGATGACCTCGTGATCGCGACTTTTGTTTCCGGACCCGGTGGCAGCACGCTGCCCATGCTGATTTTTTCCAAGGTAAAACTCGGTTTGTCGCCCGACATCAATGCGCTTGCAACATTGATTATCTTGTTTGTAAGTGTCGGCGTACTTATTGCCTGGTTTGCGAACAGCCGTTCGCATACAAGATAATTTCAGGCCGATATTTTTGGTGCGCGACGCAGTTCATGCAGCACCCACTCGACGAATTGCTGTTCGTCATGTTCCATGTTTGCAAACGGGCCCGGTTGATAATATTTGGAATTCACGCCTTTCCAGTTATCGACGATGATCTTCTTATCGGCTTCCGTGGTGACGTCCCACAACCACATGAGTTCATCGCGGTCAAAGTCCTTTCCTTCGACTGCATCTCCGCGGACGAGCCAGTAAATCTCACACTGGCAATTTTTCTCATCCACGGGCGTGAACACGTAGCCAACGGCGTGATCACTGTATACGAGAAAGTAATTTAGCGCGCCGAAGTTCAGATCCGATGCCCCGCCATCATAATCCGTGAGTTTACCGAGCAGAGGGGCCAGGGGTTCGCCGTTTTTACTGCCCGATTTGTAGCCGTCGAAAAGCGCCGTGCGGCTGTATGCATATCCCATTGCGCCAGGCGGCGCATTTGCATAGGTGTAGTCAAATTCGATCTTCTTCAGACCGCAGGCACCCATCTTGTCCCGCATGTGTTCCTGCACGCGTGTTCGTTGTTTCCTGCCGAGCATCAGGGTGTGCAGCTTCGCGTACTCCGGGTGGGCCGGGGCGCAGTGATAGCACTCCTGGTAATTTTCCACCGCCAGTTTCCAGTTCGCATCGATCGGGTAGCTCTTCTGTGCCGCAACCTTCAGGTTTTCGAAATCGAACATCGCCATTGGCTCGGCCAGTTCACGACGGGCGGCTTCGACCGACGGCGGATCGTCGCAGAAACAAACAAAAATCAGACCGTGAATAATTTCGAGCGGCAGATGATGCAGACCATAATTTGCTTTATCGAAGTTTTCCGGCATGTCCCTGGCAGCCAGCAACTTGCCATCCGTGTCATATACCCAGGCGTGATACGGGCAGGAAAACTTGCGCTGATTGCCGCGCTCTTCGAGACAGACGATCGAGCCTCTGTGCCTGCATACGTTGGCGAACGCTTTTATATTGCCGTCCTCGCTCCTGACGATGATTGCCGATTCGTTGGCGACGTTCAGGACCCGGAAATCGCCGGCTTCGGGCAGTTGCGACTGGTGCCCGGCAAATATCCAGCTGCGGGTAACGATGTGTTCGAGTTCGAGCGCGTAGATCTCGGGATCGGTATAAAACCGCTGTTCCAGGGACCACCCGGGCTTCTGGCAGGCAATCAGTTCACGTATTGATCGGGTATCGCGCATATTTCGCAGCTCTGCTTGTTAAGGTACATTGATCAGCTAAAACAATATTTTAATTGTTAATAATCTATAGCGAAACCGAAGTTTCATCCAGTGGGTTGATGCAGACAAGCCGGAATGTCTATGGCATATCGAGGACAGATGAATTGCTTGCGCACAATTGCCTTCGCCATTCTCGCAATATCCTGCAATGCACTTTTTGCGCAGGATGAACCGGCAAGAAATGTAACGCCGTTGTTCGAGCATCTGAACGAAGGCGTGCAGCCCGGCGCTGCCGTAATGGTCGTCAAGGACGGCGACATCGTGTATTCCGGTGCTTTCGGATACGCGAATCTCGCGGAAAAAATCCCGATCGATGCGCATTCGATGTTTCGCCTCGGTTCGCTATCAAAACAGTTTACGGCGATGGCGATCATGGTTCTCGCGGATTCCGGCAAGCTCGACTATGACGATCCGCTTACCAGGTATGTTCCCGAACTCGACGATTACCCCGGCATTACTGTCCGGCATTTGCTCACGCATACGGCCGGCCTGCCCGACTACTATGACATCTTAGATGGTTCTGCCGGTATGCCGATCAACGCGGACATGCCTGGCATACTCGCGTCGATGGACGGCCCGTTATTCGCGCCCGGCGAACGCTATGAATACAGCAACCCGGCTTACGAATTACTGGCACTGATCGTCGAGAAAGCGTCCGGCCAGCCTTTCACAGCATTCATGGACCAGCACGTATTCGAGCCTGCCGGCATGCATGAGGCGCTCATCTATGATCAGAGCGAGCCGGAAATGGAGAACCGGGTTTACGGCTACGAACCGACCGCCGACGGCTTCAGAATCGATGATTACGACGAACTCAATTATCTCCTCGGGGCAGGCGGTGTGTACGCCACGCTCGAGGATTTCTTTGCCTGGGACCGGGCGCTCGATAGCGGCTCAGTCGTTTCGGCCGCGACATTGAAAGCCGGCTGGACGCGACACGTATTGAACAATGGCGATGCGATAGACTACGGCTTCGGCTGGCGCCTGAATCAGCGCCGCGGTCATCGGCGCATGGCTCACGACGGGTCGTGGGTCGGTTTTCGCACGAGTATCGCAAAATATCCGGACGAGAAGCTGACCATCGTTGTGTTGAGCAACCGCAGCGACGGCAGTCCGGACTCCTACGTCGACCGGATTAGCGACATCTACCTGCCCGAGCGCGGCATGGCCTTCAGGCCGGCCGACACCGCGATCGGCATACAGCGGCACCACCGCCGGTTCCCCGACGACGATATCTGGTGGACCGTAACCGGCGAGCAGATGCGCTGGGCGAATCTCAACACCGCGCAGCTGTTCCCGAGTGTCAAGGTCTACCGGAACGGCCCCGTCAGGGAGCTCGACTATGAGCTAATGGACGAGATCGCAAATTTCGAAATCGAAACGCCGGACGGCCTTTATACGTTCGATGATTTTCTTTTCAGTGATTTGTCGACGGCGATGGGCGTCGTCATTCTGCACAAGGGAAAAGTCGCTTACGAAAGCTATCCGCGAATGCAGGAACACCAGGAGCCGATCTACTGGTCGGTCGCAAAAGTCATTCCCGCAACGATCATCCGCATTCTCGAAGAACGTGGAGAACTCGATGTCGGCAAAGCAGTAGTGGAATACATCCCGGAACTCGGCGCTTCCGATTTCGCGCCTGTTACCATTCGCAATCTTCTCGACATGGCCTCCGGCCTCGACTGCCCGGACGATTACGAGGACTGGCAATCCTGTTATTACCGCTACTCCATGGCAATCGGCGACGGCTATCGCGATGAGCATGCGCCGGACAATCCCTACGATTATCTCAAGACTCTAAAAGTCACGAAGCATGCGGAACAGGGAACGCGTTACTCCTACTCCGGCGTCAACACTTTCATACTCGCATGGCTGGTGGAGAAGGTAACGGGCCATCCGTTCCAGGACGTGGTCACGCGGGAGATCTGGTATCACATCGGCGCCGAGTCGGATGCCTCGTACGTCGCTTACCGCTACGGCATACCACTGACACATGGCGGTTTTGTTTCGAGAATGCGGGATCTCGCGCGTTTCGGCTTGCTATTCACTCCCAGCTACGGCGTGGTCTCGGATCGCAAGATCATTTCCGATTCACATGTCGAGCTGCTGCAATCCGGTGGCAACCCGCAGCTGCGAATCAATGCCGATTTGCCCGGCGTCCAACAAAGCGGCATCAAGCACAACGTCTATCAGTGGGACGAGATCCATACGGACGGATACATGTACAAAGGCGGCTGGAGCGGCCAGGGACTGATCGTCAATCCGATACAGGATACGGTCGCTGTATTCACGGGCTACTTCAAGGATGAGGAACATAGCGAGGTCGAGCTGGAGCCGATAATGTTCCAGCTGCTCGAAGGCGTGTTCGGCGAAAAAGGGCAATGAACAAGCGCTCCTGGTGCGGCGCCAAAGCAACAAGGCCCGAACATCTATAATAATGAGCAGGCATTTACCGCTATAACCATTGCCCGATTTCCATGCCTCTTGTTGCACACAACGAACTGCCGTCTTTCAAGCGGCTCGATGCTTCCGGCGAGGAAGTGTTGACGCTCGAGCGCGCCAGGCAGCAAGACATTCGTGAACTGCATATCGGCCTGCTTAACATGATGCCGGACGCCGCTCTGACCGCCACCGAGCAGCAATTCATGAGACTCGTCAGTGGATCGAGTCTTCCGGCGCAGTTTTACGTCTACCCGTTCTCGATCAAGGAGCTGAATCGGAGTGACGCAGCCGAGGAACATATCGCCAAATATTATTCCTCGTTCGACGTACTGAAATCACAGGGGCTCGACGCACTGATCATCAGTGGCGCCAATGTTGCCAATCCCTCTCTAGACCAGGAGCCGTTCTGGCAGCCACTCATGGAAGTCGTGCGCTGGGCCGAGGCCAACGTCGCCTCCACGCTCTGCTACTGTCTGGCCACGCACGCACTGGTCAAATACCACCACGGCATTGACCGGATTCGCTTGCCGCAAAAGCAGTGGGGTGTTTACCGGCACCGGATCAGTGAGCCCGGGCATCCCTTGATGGTGGGCATCGATTCGCCGTTCGACGCACCGCATTCCCGCTACAACGAGATCACCCGCGAGCAACTCGAGTGCGCCGGGCTAACGGTGCTGGTGGAAAGCGAGGAAGCGGGCGTGCACCTGGCGGTCAGCCCGGACCAGTTCCGCACCGTGTATTTCCAGGGTCACCCGGAATACGATGCCGTCAGCCTGCTAAAGGAGTACAAGCGGGAGGTGTTTCGTTTCATCAATGGCGAACTGGATGCGCCGCCGCCTTACCCGGAACACTATTTCCCCGACGAGGCTGTCCTTATCGCCGCGGGTTTCATGGAGAAGTGCCGGGCGGCGCTCGAACAGAGGGAGGAGATCCCCGAGTTTCCCGAAGATGAGCTCGCGCAATTCGTACACAACACCTGGACCGACACTGGCAAAGCAATAGTCAACAACTGGTTGGGCCTGGTCAGCCAGCTCGCGAATCATGACCGGAAGCTGCAGTTCACGGCCGGCGTCGATCCCGAGCGTCCGCTCGAGCTGCTTGCACGGGGTTGACCGCTGCGCCGTTCCACGAAGAAAGTTTATCCGTGTATGATTTGCGTCCCCACGACAACAATGATCATCGATAATTAAGGAATAAAACCAATGGGTTTTACAACCAGGCAGATTCATGCGGGCGTAACGCCTGATCCAACGACGGGCTCCATCCTCACGCCGATTTACCAGGCTACGACCTTTGTCCAGGACTCTGTCGACGAGTATCTCGACAAAGGGTATTCGTATTCGCGGTCCGGCAACCCGACCGTAAGAGCCCTCGAACTCAAACTCGCCGATCTCGAGGGCGGGGCCGACTGTGCATGTTTCGGCACCGGCATGGCAGCAACGCAGGCAACGATGCTGGCATTCCTGAACGCGGGTGCGCACGCAATCGTATCGGACGTCGCTTATGGCGGCACTTACCGGCTTGCCACCAAGGTACTGTCGCGGTTCGGTGTCGAATTTACTTTCGCCGACACCTCAGACCCCGCTCAGGTGGCAGCCGCCGTAAGGGACAACACCAGCCTGATTTTCACGGAGACGCCGGCAAACCCGACCTTGAAATGCTCGGACATCGCTGCAATTTCGGAAATCGCGAAACAGACCGGCGCGGTACACGTCGTGGATAACACGATTCTTACACCATACTTCCAGTTGCCACTGGAGCTCGGTGCTGACGTTGCCGTTCACAGTACGACCAAGTACATGGACGGGCACAACGCGACCGTTGGTGGGGCCGCAATCAGTAAGCACGAGGAACACGCGGAGGCTATTCGTTTCATTCAGAACAGCACCGGCAGCATCATGTCGCCGCAAGTCGCTTGGCTCACGTCGCAGGGTTGCAAGACGCTTTCGATCCGCATGGACCGGCAGTCCGCGAACGCGTTGGCGGTCGCGAAATTCCTGGAAGCACACCCGAAGGTGGCCCAGGTCCGGTACCCCGGCCTCGAATCGTTTCCGCAGTACGAGCTGGCCAGCCGGCAGGCCAGCGGCTATGGCGCAATGGCGTGGTTCGAGGTCGAAGGTGGCCTGGAGGCTGGCAAAAAGCTGATGGACAATGTCGAGGTCTGGACGCTCGCAGAGAACCTGGGCTCGGTAGAATCGCTGATCACGCACCCGGTCACGATGACACATGCCGACGTCGAGGAGGCGGAGCGTCAGCGAGTCGGTATCATCGACGGGCTGGTGCGAATATCAGTCGGGCTCGAAGATGCCGAAGATCTTATCGGCGCACTGGACAAGGCGCTCGATAAAATCTGAGCGAATAAAGATCAACGGGCGGGGACATGTCGCATTTCTATCACTTTGACACGATAAGCCTGCACGCCGGCCAGATTTTGGATCCCGAATTCGGGGCGCGCGCGGCGCCGATTTACCAGACGACGTCCTATGTATTTCCCGACACCGATACCGCCGCGTCGACATTCAACCTCGAACGCGGTGGTCATGTTTATTCGCGAATAACCAACCCGACGGTTGCTGTCCTCGAACAACGCATTGCTGCACTCGAAGGCGGTTCCGCGGCGGTTTGCATGGCGTCAGGAATGGCGGCGACATTCTGTGCCATCACCGCGATCCTGAGCCAGGGGGATCATATCGTCGCCTCGTCGCAGATGTACGGCGGCAACGTCAGCCTGATGAAAAACACGCTGCCGCGCTTTGGCATCGATACGACATTCTTCGACCCGACCAACATCGACGATTTCAAGTCGGCGATCCAGGACAACACGCGATTAATTTACGGCGAGCTCATCGGCAACCCCGGTCTCGACATACTCGACCTCGACGCGATTGCAAAAATTGCAGCCGACCAACACATCCCTTTCATGGTCGATGCGACATTCAACACGCCTTATCTATGCAAGTGCTTCGACTATGGCGTCAACATGACCATTCATTCGCTCACCAAGTGGATGGGTGGTCATGGGGTAGCGATAGGGGGTGCCGTGGTCGACGGCGGTAATTTCGACTGGGGCGCCAGCAGCAAGTATCCAACCATTAGCGAACCATATGCACCGTTCCAGGGCATCGTCTTCTGGGAGGAGTTCGGCCCGAGCGCCTACGCGACGCGCATCCGTGCCGAGGCAATGCGTGATTTCGGCGCACAGATGAGTCCGATGAATGCATTTCTCCTGTTGCAGGGCATCGAGACGCTGTCGCTGCGCATGGACAGGCACCTTTCGAATACCAAAGCGATGCTCGAATACCTGAGCAATCACAAGCAGGTTTCGTGGGTCAACCATCCGGACCTGGCGTCGCACCCGAGCCACAAGGTGGCGAAGAAATACCTGCCCAAAGGAGCCGGCTCGATCATCAGCTTCGGCGTCAAAGGCGGCCGCGACGCCGGCAGGGCTTTCATCGAAAACGTGCGGCTCGCGTCGCACCTGGCAAACGTCGGCGACGCGAAGACGCTCATCATCCATCCGGCAACGACGACGCATTCGCGAATTGACGCGGATGCCCTCGTTGCCGCGGGTATCACCGAGGACATGGTTCGATTGTCTGTCGGACTGGAAGACATCGAAGATATCAAAGCCGATTTCGAGAATGGATTCCGTGCAACGCGAAAAATCGCGGAATCCTGAGCATGTATTTCGATGTAAAAGGCAGGAAGGTATTCGCGTCTACCGGCGGCAAGCCATTCGATAACAGCAAGCCTTGTGTAATCTTTCTCCACGGCAGCGGCCTCGACCATACGTTCTGGGGCCTGCACTCGCGGTTTTTCGCATTTCGACATTATTCGGTCTTGTGCCTCGATCTTCCGGGCCATTCGAATTCCGAAGGTCCACCGCTGCAATCGATCGAGAAGATCGGCGAATGGCTCAATGACGTGGTGGAAGCGCTGGACGTCAAAAACATTTCTATCGTGGCGCACTCGCAGGGCGTACTTGATGCGCTCGAGTTCGTATCCAATCATCCCGAGAGGGTTCGCAGCATGTCGCTAATCGCGAGCGGGCTTGCCACGCCGGTCAATCCCGCACTCATCGATGCCGCCGAGAACGACCCGGACAAAGCTGTTGCGATGATGGTGAGCTGGGGTTTCGGCACGGTGGGGCATTTCCACCAGGGACCGATACCGGGCTATTCGATGGTGGCCGGCGGCCGCAAGATCATGCTCGGCAACGCGCCGCAGGAACTTGCAACCGATCTCAAGGCCTGTGATGCATACCGCAACGGCAAGAAAGCGGCGGCAAAGATCAGTGGGCCAATCCAGGTGATGGTCGCCGGCAAGGATCGGATGGCGCCGAGGAAAGCCACGGATGAACTGATCAAGCACCTGAAAGATCCCGAAGTGCACCTGTTTCCCGAGAGTGGCCACATGCTCCCGCAGGAAGCACCCGACGAGTGCCGCAACCTGCTGAAACATTTTATCTTCACCAATAATCCTGCCGACTGAAATCGTATGTATGCAATCGAGCGGGCTGCCGTCATAGGAGCAGGAACCATGGGACTCGGCATTGCCGGTCAGCTGGCAAATGCAGGCGTCGACGTATTGCTCCTGGATCTGCCTTCTGGCGGTGAGCATCGAAATGCAATCTGCGAACGCGCCATAGAGCGCCTGCTCGACCAGAACCAGCCGGGCCTGTTACACGAGAAGAACCTCGAACGCATCACGATCGGCAATATCGAAGACGACATGCAGCGGCTGTCCGAGGCAGACTGGATTACCGAAGCGGTCGTCGAACGGCTCGACATCAAGAGAAATCTCTACAAGCAAATCGATGCCGTGCGCAAGCCCGGATCTATCGTTTCGTCGAACACATCTACGATTCCGATCGCCCTGCTCGTCCAGGACACGCCCGAGAGTTTTCGCGCCGAGTTCGCGATAACGCATTTCTTCAATCCGGTGCGTTACATGCGCCTCCTGGAGATCGTAAGCGGTGAGCACACGCTGCCTGAAGTCATCGATTGCCTCGAGCAATTCAATGAATCCCGAATGGGCAAGGGCATCGTCCTGTGCAAGGACACACCCGGTTTTCTGGGCAACCGGGTGGGCGTATTTGCGATACAGACCGCATTGCATGCCGCGTTTGCCATGGGCTTGACCCCCGAGGAGGCCGACGCCGTTTTCGGCCGGCCGCTGGGCATTCCCAAGACGGGTGTGTTCGGCCTGTATGACCTGATCGGCATCGACCTGATGAGTGACGTGGCAAGCAGCCTCGACTCGATACTCCCCGAAAACGATGCGTTTCACGCGGTATCGAAAGAAATACCGCTGATGAAACGCATGATCGAGGAAGGCCACCTCGGCAACAAGGGCAAGAAAGGCGGATTTTACCGCTTGCAAGACCCGGCAGTCGGCACGAGCAGGCAGACGCTCGACTTCGACAGCTTCGGCTATCGCGATTTCCGTCGCGACAAACCTCAGGTTGCCCTCGACGCCGAAGCAAGCGGAGATTTCACCCTGTTACTCGACGACGAAAGTCGATTCGGGCAGTACGCGTGGCGAATACTCTCCAGTACATTGTGTTATGCCGCCGCCCTCGTGCCGGACGTCAATGAATCGCTGGTCGCTGTCGATGATGCGATGAAGCTGGGTTACAACTGGTTGCAAGGACCGTTCGAAATGATCGATGCGATCGGTGCCGATCGATTTATTGAACGTCTCGAAGCTGAGCAGCGGCCGGTTCCGCCCTTCCTCGGGGCCGCGGCCGGGAAGACTTTTTACCGTGTCGACGGCGGTGCTCTGCAATACCTGCAGGCCGATGGCTCTTACAAGGCTCTCGTGAGAGCGGATGGCGTCATGCGATTCAGCGAACAACGGCAAATCCTGAAGCCCCTGTTGGAAAATGACAAGGCCAGTTACTTCCGGCTGCCGCAGGATCTGGGGCTGGTCGAATTCCACAGCAAGGCGAATACGCTCGACGGCGAATCCATGCAGCTGCTTGCCGATGCGGTCGAGCATGCATCAGAAAACCTGAAAGGCCTCGTCATCCATAACGATGCCCAGCACTTCTCCTGCGGCGTCAACCTCGAGGGTGTGCTGGAGAAAATTGTCAACGAAGACTGGGATGGTATCGACAGCTTTCTCGATCACTTTCAGCAGACCTGTTTGTCCCTCAGTCACGTGCCGATCCCGGTCGTTTGCGCACCGTCCGGCCAGTCCCTGGGGGGCGGCTTCGAGGTCGTGCTGCATTCAGACAAGGTCATCTTTCATGCGAACTCGGTAACCGGCCTGGTCGAGACCGTGGTCGGCGTGGTACCGGGCGGCGCCGGCGTAAAGGAGATGCTGCATCGTTACTACGAGCACGAAGGCGATGTCACAAAGGCCGCATGGCAGGCGTTCATGAACATCGGCTACGGCAGGACGGCACGATCACCTCTCGAAGCGGAGCCGCTCCTCATGTTTCGCAAGGACGTGGACGAATACGTCATGAACCGCGATCGCCTGTTGAAAACCGCTATTGATGCCACCCTGGCGCTGACCTACGATTATTCTCCGTCACGGCGCGCAGCGCTCGGGATGCCCGGCAGGGAGGTCTGGCAGGAGATGCGGGACTGGCTCGAAAACGCCCGGATGAGAGGCCGGCTGACACCGCACGACGTGACCACGGGAACGCAGATCGCAATGATCGTGACCGGCGGCGACGTCGATGCCGGTGCGATGATGAGCGAAAACGAAATTTGTGACCTCGAGCGAAAAGCGTTTGTGACATTGGCGAAAACGCATGAGACCCGTGCACGTATCGAACACATGCTCGAATACGGGAGCCCCTTGCGTAACTGAGAGAGATTCGTGATCTATAACGCCCCCATAAAGGACATGATGTTCCTCGTCGAGGAATGGCTTGGCATCGACAAGCTGAATCGATTGCCGGGCTTCGAAGACTTCGACCGGGATACGCTGGAAGCCATCCTGGAAGAAGCCGGCAAGTTCTGCAGTACGGAATTGTTGCCGACCAACCAGGTTGGTGACGAACATGGTGCCGTGTTCGTGGACGGCAAGGTAACGACGCCGCCCGGATTCAAAGAAGTCTATGACGTATTTGTCGAGAATGGCTGGACCAGCATCGATGCCGACCCCGAATACGGTGGCCAGGGCCTGCCCAAGCTCCTGGTTTTCCTTGTTGACGAGATGCTCGCGGCCACCAATCTTTCATTCAAGTTATACGTGGAACTCACGCGCGGGGCATACCACCTCCTTGCGAGTCATGCTTCCGAGGAAATTCGGAAACGATATTTGCCCAGAATGGCAGAAGGTGTGTGGTCCGGCACGATGTGCCTTACCGAGCCGCATTGCGGGACCGATCTCGGATTGCTAACGACGAAAGCGGTGCCCAACGATGACGGTTCCTTCGACATCAGCGGAACCAAGATTTTCATAACTTCCGGTGATCACGACCTCACAGAGAACATCCTGCATCTCGTCATCGCGCGCATCGAGGGAGCGCCCGATGGTTCAGCGGGCATCAGCCTTTTTCTCGTGCCGAAATTTCTCGTCAATGACGACGGCTCGGTTGGCGAAAGCAACAATGTCCTGACCGGGTCTATAGAACACAAGATGGGCATCAAGGGCTCCGCCACCTGCGTATTGAACTTCGACAATGCAAGGGGCTACCTCGTCGGCGAACAGAACCGCGGGCTCGCCGCAATGTTCCGCATGATGAACATCGAGCGACTGACGGTCGGCGTGCAGGGCCTCGGACTGGTTGAAATTGCCTGTCAGAACGCCATCGCCTATGCGATGGAAAGACTGCAAAGCAGGGCGCCCGCGCCGCGTCCCAACGAGGGCAAGCCTGCCGATCCGATCATCTATCAGCCGGAGATCAAGAGAAAACTGCTCGCCATGAATTCACAGATCGAAGGTGGCCGGGCGCTGGTCGTCTTTACCGCCTACCACGCGGACGTCATGGACAAATCGACTGATGATGAGGAGAGAGAGGCCGCCGCAAACACGGTTGCGCTGCTCACGCCGGTGATCAAGTCGTATTTGTCGGATCTCGGCGTATCGGGCTCGCTGTCCGCACAGCAGGTGTACGGTGGCCACGGCTACGTGAGTGAGCACGGCATGGAACAGCTCGTAAGGGACGCCCGAATCACTCAGATCTACGAAGGAACCAATGAAGTCCAGGCCGCCGATCTTGTGTTTCGCAAATTGACGGGTAAGACCGGCCAATTTGCCGACGCGCTATTTGCAAACTGGCAACAGTTTCTCGACACGCAAAAAGATGCCGATGACGCGAGCTTATACATTGAGCCCGCCGCAAAGTCGCTTGCAGAATTGATAGAAACAACGGCCTGGATCCGGGGCGCAGATGACGCCGCTGCCAGGGGTGCAGCATTCGACTATCAGCGCCTTTTTGCATTGACGACGATTGCCTGCCTTTGGGCGCAGATCATCGTATCGATCCGGGATAAGCAAGGCGACTTTTACGAGACCAAGAGAAAGACGGCGCATTTTTACATGCAGCAAGTGTTGCCCGAAGCCGGCGCGCTACACGAAATCATTACGGGCGGTGCCGACTCGCTTGCCGCGTTTCAGCCACAGGAGTTCGGAAACCGGTAGGTCCCGCTCAAGATTGCCGGGGCATGACGCGTCTGCATCGCTGAATCGCAAAAGTCTAGGGTACATCTGACAGGAACCGGGCAATCAAGTCGGCCATTGCCGGTTCGTCAAAACGGCTGTCACCGTGCACCAGATCGCCGCGCAGAACGAGTTGCGCATCGACCCCCGCTTCCGTCAGCCGCTCCAGTAACAGGATGCTTTGCCGGTAATCGACGACAACGTCACCCATGCTGTGAAACAGCAGTGCCGGCGGCGAATCCGCGGACACGTAGTTTACCGGGCTCGCGCTTTCGACTATCGATTTGCAGTCCATGGACGCACAGCCGGTGAGAAAGCTTGCCGATGAATCTTCCGCTGGCCAGTTGCTGTGCGTGCTCATGTCAGCAACCCCGTAAAAAGTGATGGCCGCGCTGACGCTGTCCGGGAACTCCGCGTTTTCTGCATCACTCTCCGTCAGTGCCTTGTCGCCGGCGCTGTTGGCAACGACGTTGGCAATCAGCGCGCCCGCCGACCCGCCGCCGATGAAAATCCGGTCGGGGTCAATGTTGAATCTCTGCGCATTGCGACGCAGCCAGCGAATAGCGGCTTTTCCATCGTGCGCCTGTGCCGGCCACTTTGCTTCGTTCGCAAGCGTGTACTCGAAAGCAATGACTGCCGTGCCGCGTTCAACCTGATCGAAAATCGAGCCACGGATCATGAGTTTGTTGCGCAAGTAAAAGCCGCCGCCCGCGAACCAGGCAATGGCGGCAGTCGGCTGTTGGCTTTCGGGAAGATATGCATCCGCCCGAAGTTGCATGCGCCCGGTGTCACGATATACCTGGTTTGCATATGTCGGCGGGACGCCCGGTTGCGGCGCCGGCATGATTCGCGGGCGCTCCTGCGCATCGACGGTCAGGCTCGATGCCGCCGCAAGCCATAGCACGACGAGCCGCGTTACTCTGTTCACGCGAGGTTCGAGACGAAGATTGCGGCGACCGCCAGCGGTGCGACGACGCGTACGAGCAAGAGCCACAGCTTGAATATTGCGCCGTCGCCGACGCCGATTTCATAAGAGGAAGTGTCCCTGGACAGCCACCAACCGGCGAACAGCGCGTACAGCATGCCGCCCAACGGCATCAGGATGTTGCTCACGGTGTAATCGATCAGATTGAACGGCGTCATGCCGGCAAATGCCGGTATCCAATCCAGGGGATAAAAGTTTTCCCAGCTGCTGAACGAAAACACGGTCATGAGCCCGACCAGGAAGGTTCCGGTGCCGAGGGAGACCGTGGCCTTGGTGCGCGTCATGCCACGCATCTCTATGACCCGCGCAGTCATCGTTTCGAGCATGGAAATCGACGATGTCAGTGCTGCAAACAAGAGCATCAGGAAGAACCCGGCCCCGATCAGGGAACCGGCAGGCATTTCTGCGAATGCCGTAGACAGGGTGACGAAGATCAACCCTGGCCCGCCGCCCGGGTCCAGGTCGTTGGCAAAGACGATCGGGAATATGGCCAATCCGGCAAGCAGCGCGACCAGGGTATCGCCCAGCGCGACGATAATGGACGAGCGGAAGATGTTCACGTCTTGTGGAAGGTACGCCGAGTAGGTCAACACGGCGCCGATGCCGACGTTGACGGAGAAAAATGCCTGGCCCGTCGCGGCAAGCACGATAGCGGGAGTCAGTTTGCTGATATCCGCGGTAAACAGAAAATCAATGGCAGTCGCAAAGTCGCCGATGAATGCCGAGTTGATGACGAGCGCGATCAGTGTAAGAAAAAGGGCCGGCATCAATACGCGCACGACTCGCTCGAGGCCGATTTTTACGCCGCGCGACACGATGAAAATCGTCACAGCCGTGAACAGGAAATGCCAGAAGATCACCTGTCCGGAATCGCGGGTAAATTCGCCGAATCCGTCGCGAACCTCTGCGGCAGACAAACCGGCGATGGCTCCGCTCGCGGACTTGACGAGGTAAGCAGCGGTCCATCCCGCGATGACGCTGTAGAAACTCAATACGAGAAAGAGTGCACACAGGCCGACCCATCCGAGCATTCCCCAGTAACCGCTGGTGCCCGATTCCAGCGCGATCTTGCGAAGCGCCGTCGGCGCGCTGGCCCGCGCGTGCCGGCCGATGACCATTTCGGAAATCATTATCGGGGTTGCGACGAGCAGGATCCCCAGCACATACACGAGTACGAACGCGCTGCCGCCACTGGTTCCGAGGGTGTAAGGAAATCGCCAGATGTTGCCGAGGCCGACGGCGGCGCCGATCGATGCGAGGATAAAGGCCAGGCGGCCGGACCAGCTCTCAGTTGTGGTTGCACTCACATTCTCACCCTGCGCGCTGCATTCCCTGGCAGGACTATAGTCTGTTATCGCTTACGAGTGAATTTTCGTCGTCCGGAAATATCCCGAATCGCTGTTTCGAACGCCAACGAATTTCGCTATGCTCGGCCTCCCGCGCCAGGGCACCGGAAGCGGGATTACCATCCGGCGGAGATATCCCGCGGCCGGGTGTCATTTGAAGTTTTTCGACTAATAACTAATGAGGAAGCTTTCCATGCGTATCAAGTCAATACCAATCACACTCGCTATGCTCGTGTTGCCATTTGCTGCTTTGGCCGATCTGGAGCCTTACAAGGACTACGACGTCAGCGACGCTGTCTGGTCGGTTACGACCGTTAAGGTCGATCCGAACATGGGCGACGCCTACCTCGAAGGCATCGCGCGAACCTGGGCCACAGGCAACAAGGTGCAACAGGAACTCGGCCACATCGAGAGCTGGTCGATATTCAGAAGCCAGCTGGCCGAAAGCGGGCACTTCAATTTGCTCCTCGTCGTCAAGTTCGCCAACACCGCCGATCTTGCGCCGAACAAGGAACGTTACGACGCATTCATGAAAGCGTTTGGCGAGGCCAGAAGCAAGGAAACAACGGAATATGCCCAGAAGAATTATCCGGCCATGCGTCAAATCACGGGTGAATACCTTTTGCGGGAAATCACGCTGAAGTAGCCCTTGTCCGATCCCTTTAAAAAACCCCGCTCCGGCGGGGTTTTTTTGCGCTTCTCAAGCCAAGCGGATAGCAGGCTCAAGGGACGTGACTACCAGCGTTTATCGAAGCGCCACAGGCCGGCTTCGCGGGCGGCCGCATAAGCCTGATCCAGTTCTTCTCCACTCGGGCTGCGGTTGATCGCATCGTATTTCGGAGAGCTTCCGACCTGATGTTGCGGACGATACTGGTCCATGATGTTGATAAAGGTATCCGTCGAGATTTCCTCTGCCAGCCATTTGAATATCTCGCGTGACTCGTCCACGTAGTTCGGCATCACGAGATGGCGCACCAGCAAGCCACGCCGGGCGAGTCCGTCATCCCCGAAACAGAGATCTCCGACCTGGCGATGCATCTCTTTAATCGCCTCGCAGGCGCGCGCCGGATAGTCTTTCGCCTTCAGGTAACTTCGTGACGGTTCATAGGAAAAAAACTTGAAGTCGGGCATGTAAATATCGACCAGCCCGTCCATGAGCTTCAACGACTGGACCGAGTCGTATGCACTGGTGTTGTAGACGATCGGTACCTCGAGACCGCGGGGCACGGCGGCCGCAATCGCTTCCGCCACCTGGGGCGCCACGTGTTCCGGCGTCACGAAGTTAATGTTGTGGCAGCCCCGGTCCTGGAGCTGCAACATGAGCGTCGCGATGTCTTCTGCGTCGCACTCGGTTCCCGTGTGCTGCTGCGAGATGTCCCAGTTCTGGCAAAAGACACAGCGCAAGTTGCAAAGCCCGAAAAAGATCGTGCCCGAGCCGTTCCAGCCACGCAGGCAATCTTCCTCCCCGAAATGCGCGAAGGCGCTCGACACGATCGCATGGCGGCCCGTGTTGCAGACTCGCGCCTTGTCGACCAGTCGATTCACGTGACAGTTGCGCGGGCAGGCGCAGCAGTCCTCCAGTTCGGCAATAGCAGCCTTGACGCGCGCGGGAAACTCGCCGCGACGGTAGGCCTCGAGATAGGCCGGCTCGAAATCCCGAAGCAGGAACTTCGGGTCGACGTGGCGCCGGCCACGAATCACGCTGTATTGACCGGAGAACAAATCCTTACCGCTGTTCAGCGTCGTGAAAAGGAGGCCGTTAATTATAAGGCGTTTCCACTGACATGGGCTTGCTTGCCTCAAGTCGGTCTTGTTTTAGACAGGATTGGCGCCAGCGAACATCGATTCCGCAAAGGCTCGCCAGGCTAATTTCCTTACTAGAAACATATGCTGCTGCCGTCCCAGGCAAAGAAGCCGCCGGAGTCGCCCGGCGTGAGACTATCGATTACGCGCAGAAGATTGCTTGCGGCGTCGAGGGGCATCTGCACCTGGCTCTCCGGCACCCGGCGACTGAATGGTTTGGACAAGCGGGTCGCGACCGTTCCCGGGTGCAGTGATACGACAATCGAGCGAGGCATGCGTCGCGCATGCTCTATCGCCACGGTCTTGATAAGCATGTTGAGCGCGGCTTTCGATGCCCGATAGGCTGCCCACCCACCGAGCCTGTTGTCTGTAATGCTGCCCACGCGTGCCGACAACGCGGCGAAAACGGACTTGTGATCGCGCCTTAGCTGCGGCAAGAAATGCTTGGCGACCAGGGCCGGTCCGATCGCGTTTATGGCATATACCTGCTGTAACTTGTGCGCATCGAGTTCGCGCATGCTTTTTTCCGGCTGCAGCGCCTCACCGTCATGCAGGATGCCGCTGGTAACCAGTACGATATCGAGCGGGCCATCACGGGATGTGAGCTGCGCTGCCTTCTCGATCGATTCTTCCGCTGCAACGTCAATAGAGTACGGCATGACCTTGTCGCTCCCAGCGACCGGAGTTCGGGAGAATGCATACACAGTCTTGACGCGTTCATCTGCATCGAACAAACGCACAAAGGCCGACCCTAGACCGCCCGAAGCGCCTATGACGGCAATGTTGGCTGCGCGGTTGAACGAATGCATCTGACGCGGAAGTAAGCGGCGGCAAGTCCGTCTGCCACCGCTTGCGGGGTTGTCAGTTGGGCAGGATCACGGTATCCACAACGTGGATCACGCCATTGCTTGCGCCGACATCGACGATGTCAGCATCCTGCGTGTCCGCAGCATACGCATTGAGCGCCGAGAGCGACGAAACGAACGCCAGTATCATAATTGCGGCCACTGCTGTGCCCAACGTCTTGATTGGATGGCTTTTCATTTGTTACTCCTGGAGTTAAAGGATGGCTTGCTTCAGGAGTCAGGGTAATCAGGCAGGGTGGCGGAGTGATCTCAAAACTGTATGCAGGTGTAACCGAATGTTTCAGCCATTCAGATAAACGAGGTTTTGCGGCACGAAAGCTTCGCCAGCGCTGCCGAGCAGGGTCTCCAGATCGGCGGGACTCGCGTCATTCCCTTCCGCCAACATTGTCAATTGCTCGCGCGTCACCGGAAACTGCGGTATCCAGTCGAGCAAGGTCGCTGCCAGCTTCATAATGGCGATCGGCATTGGCAGTATCCATTTTTTACGGCCCGTTGCCCGCGCAATGCGGCGCAGCATTTCGCTCCAGGACAAGGTTTCCGGCCCCCCGACGATATAAGATCGCCCGATCGTCGCGGGATCTTCGACAGCGGTCGAAAACGCCCGCGCCACCGCTTCGACGTGTACCGGCGACATCAGCACCTGGCCTTTTCGGGGATTCAGCCCACTGAAGAAACCGACGGCCGGAATCGGCGTGGCAATCATGTCCCGGTACAGCTGCGTTGCAATCTCCATCTTGCCCCGCGGGTCGCCGAAGATCACCGACGGCCTGAAGATCGTGAAGTCCATGCCCGACTCCTTCAGATACTCCTCTGCACGGTACTTCGTTTGCTGGTAAGAAGTGCCCTGTGGCTTGACGCCGTTTGCGCTCATCAGGAGAAAGCGCGAAACCCCTTGAGATTTTGCCGACTCGATAACCCGGACCACGGCACGATATTGCAACGCTTCGAAAGTTATGCCGCGTCGCGGAAACTCGCGCAGTATGCCGACGCAGTAGATTACTGCTTCGCATCCTGCGATCGTCTCGTCGATCGCGGTGCGCGAGCTCAGCTCGCCGGCCACCAGGCGACAGCGGTCGGCCTGCGGAATTTTCTCCTCGCTGCCCGGACGGACCAGGAGTGACGGTTCATGGCCTGCCTCGAGCAGCTGCTCTATGAGGTAACCGCCAACGAAGCCCGAGCCGCCGAAAATCGCGATACGTATTCCCATGTCGAACCCAGAACCAGCCAGGCTGGTGTTAGTTTAGTTTCACGCAATCCGAACCGGCCAGGTTGATACCTCGCCGTCGTATGCCGCTCAGCTTTCTGCCGAACTCTTGTCCGCAAGCTTTTGCGCTTCTTCGCCGCCGGCTACCGAATACTGCATGCTGACGTTGCGTGACTTCTGAAACTCATCCATCGTTTCGCCCCGCATCTGTGCATAGACGTGCGGGTTCGATTGACCAATGACGGCCGCCATTTTTTCCAGGCAAAAGAAAATCACGCCGTAATGAATCAGGCCGATCCAGTCTCTCTCATCGAGCAGCTCGCGTTCTTCTTTCGACAGCTCGAATTCGCGGTACAGATTCTGCGTATCGTTCAGGAAACGATCGCGGTGCTCCGGAATCACGAGCCGGTGCAGAAAGTCGTTAAGCCGGTAGGCTCGGTGACTCACCTCCAGCGTAAAGGGATGTGTACCCTCTAGTTTCTCCACGCCTTGCAACTGGTGGCCGATGAGTTCCAGCTGCTCTTGTTTTTCCGCCGTGTCTTCTGCGGCGTCGTTTTCGTAAATAATCGTGGCGATCGCGGTCATCGACGGCAGGCAGTAGTCCCTGTGCACGCAGCGGATCTTGTCCGACATGGCACCACGCATGATCAGCCACATGATGATCTCCGCACCCTCCAGGCCGCCTCGCTCCGCATACTCGGCATGCGTCAACCCGGTCAGCGCCTCCGGGTCACTTTCCAGCAGGTCCAGGAACTCCTGGTCCCATTCGGTGTTGTTGAAACCACAGCGTTCGCCGTGCACCTGGTGAGACAAGCCGCCCGTGGCGACGATCGCTACCGACAGGTCCTCGGGGTAACTCTCGATGGCTTTCCGCAGCGCCTTGCCCAGGCGGTAACAGCGCCTGGCCGTCGGTATCGGAAACTGCAGCACGCCGACCTGGAAGGGAATGACCGAACCACTCCACGTCTTGCCACGATCGGTCATCATCGAGAGCGGCGAGAACAGTCCATGGTCTATGGGCTTTTTCTGAAAGAATGAAATGTCGAATTCGTCCGCAAAAAGCGAGCTGCCGATGTGGCGCGCAAGTCCGACATGACCTTTTACGGGCGGATAATCGCGCGGCCCGCCGCCTTCATCGGCGGTCACGTAACGGTCGTCGACGCCGAGAACGAACGGTGAGTAATGATCGACAAAGAAAGAGGTGATGTGATCGTTGTAAATCAGGAACAACACGTCCGGTTCATTGTCGACAAGCCACTGTTGCACTGGCCTGAATACCTTGAAGACGTCGGCCCAGTCCGGGTCATCTGCGGTTTTCGTATCCTTCGCGAAACCGATCGTGGGAGTATGGGATGCCGCGATACCGGCGATGATTCGTGCCATTGCCTGCCTCTGTTGAACGTCCAGTGCGCCAAGTATAGGAGTTGTGCCGCAGGCCCGACAGTAGGCAGTACTGGCTAGCCTTGTGAGTCACCCCGGGTAGCCGTCCGGCTCGGAGCATTTTCACTGTGAACCGCATCGGCCAGACTGCACCGGCGTTGATATTCAACTGGCCTGCGCCGGTCCGTGCAGCTCGCCGATCGCATGTCTGGATTGCTGCCTGCCAGCCCGATTTCTTGTCGGATATCAGAGAGTTAGTGCTTATCCAGGTGTGCACGGCATGCCAGTTCCGTGCAGCGAAGATGATGCTCCTGGCCACCCTCAGCCGCTAAATGGACAAACGGGCAGCTCGCTCGGGTGGCCGTCAAAGTGTGAAATGCGTCACAGATCGTCCCCGGGCGCGGCTCCATAGTGCCAGTTAATTATTGACCGGAGTTCGGAGCAGCGGATCGCTCTGGTTACCTGCGGCAATGACGGCGGGCGATGAGATACCGCCTGGGTTAGACAGCATGGACACAAACTGGCCCGTAAACCTGCACCATCTCGGCGACGCGGCATACGAAGTCTTCTTATGGCCGGGAACTTTTATCTTGTCGCAAATCAGCGCGCACGCACCGGATCTGGCGCTAAAGCTGGGAATCGGTATTGACGGCAATGGCGTGGCACTGGCTGCGTTCGTTTCGGGAATGTCGTGGGCCTTGCTCGGCTTCCTGTCCTGGAAAACACTCAGTGGCGTTTTCGCTCAGGCCGTATACGGCGGCCGACGCATCAAGAGTTTCCTGGTCGGGCAGGTGCAAAAGGCGAACCGGCGCCGCGTGTTGCGCCGGCCGGTGACGATCCCCGAAGTGGAAATTGACGACCTCGACCTGGCCATTCTGAATACCGGCATGACGCTTCCCCCGGGGCTCGCGCTGACCGCTGCGGAGCTATCGGGGCAGTTGACGCGGCGCCCCGACCAATTACAGCGAAGGCTCGAGAAACTCCGCAAATACGGGCTCGTCGACGGCGCGCTGGGCGAGACCGATGGTTACGACAATTATCGCCTGACCCGCTCCGGAATCACTGTCGTCTCCATGTGGCATCGCCAGGATGCGGTAGCGCTCTAAAATCTCCGGGTGGATTTCGGGCCACCCACGATTCCCGCAATCACCCCGCTACTCAGCGAGCGTTGGGCGATCCTGGCTCCGCGCTGACGCTGAGCCTGGAAACGCGTAACATCGTTTTCCTGCCCAGACGCACAGCTGCTCTCTCTCCATGTTCCCGATCCGCGACGAAAATCCCCAGCTGCAGGTCCCGTTCGTCACCTTCGCCATCATCGCACTGAACGCAGCCGCCTGGTTTTTCTTCCAGGGCCTCGGCAGCGAGCCGTCGTTGACCTGGTCGGTCTGCCGCCTCGGCCTCATACCCGGGGACCTGCTCGGCAATATCGAGCTGCCACGAGGATCACGGCTGCTGTGCCCGATCGACGGGCAAGGCACCTGGCTGACCTTACTGTCGTCGATGTTCATGCACGGAAGCTGGTTACATATCGTCGGCAACATGTGGTTCCTGTGGATCTTCGGCGGTAACGTGGAAGACTCCATGGGCCATACCCGTTTCGCTATCTTTTATGTTCTCTGCGGGATCGCCGCGGCGGCGGCGCAGATTTTCGCGAATCCGTCCTCGGCAGTACCGATGGTCGGTGCGTCGGGCGCGATCGGTGGCGTAATGGGTGCCTACATCATGCTGTATCCGCGCGTGCACGTGCACATGCTGGTCATTCTCGGCTTTTACATCACCACTTTTGCCGTTCCCGCGGTTTTCATGCTCGGCTACTGGATCATCGTGCAGCTGCTGGGCGGCATGATGTCCGTCGGCGCAACGGGCGGCGGCGTTGCCTTCTGGGCGCACGTCGGTGGATTCGCCGCCGGCGCCGTGCTGATCCTGCTGTTCAAGGACAATCGGCTGCTCGACAAGCATCCCTATCACGGCTGGCGCCAGAAAAGACACGCCTCACAGGTGTGGCACCGGGTCTCCGGAGACCGCCGCCGGCGCTGATAGAATGCGTCGAGGGCAAAAGCGGCAAGGACGATGTCACTGAAATTTCGCATAGCGGTCCACGCGGATGTACCGGCCCTGGTTCAGATGCTGGCCGACGACGAGCTGGGTGCCACGCGGGAAGATACGGCAGGACCGTTATCCGATTCCTACGACGCGGCGTTCAGCGCCATCGAATCGGATCCGAACAATCAGATCATCATCGCGGAAAGCGGCAATAGAATCGCCGGATTTCTTCAACTGACGTTCATCCCTTACCTGACCTACCGTGGTGGTTGGCGAGCACAGATCGAGGGTGTTCGCGTGAGTTCAGAGCAACGAGGCAAGGGAATCGGTGCCGCGCTCATTGAGTACGCCGTGGACAAGGCGCGCGAGCATAATTGTCACCTGGTGCAGCTCACCACGGACAACAGGCGACCGGAAGCGCTGCGCTTTTACGAGCGCCTGGGTTTCGAGGCGAGTCATGCCGGCCTGAAACTGCACCTCTGATAGCGGCGCGCCCGGCAGCAGGAATTCCTCGTCCGCCCGGGTCTGGGATGGTCCTTTCTCGCTCGTCCCTGGTCCCAAAAAAACCCGCCTGGGACGGGAAATTGTGCTAGAACTAGATGCCCGCCCGCGATTTTTCACGAGCCTTACTACGGGTGGGAAAATAATAACAGAAATGGGGAGGCATTCATGAATCAGGAACGCATATACGTCATCGCTTTGGTCGCCGTCGCTCTTCTGGCGTCCATACCGCAGATTCCCGTACCGGCGAACATCTGGCTTCTGATCCTGGTCGTCGTCGGAATTGTCGGTGGCGCTATGGTGAATTACCCGGACCTTTCCCAGCGTATATTGGTATACGTCGTCGCGGTCTCGCTGCCAATGATTGACGATTCGCTGGATAACATTCCTGCCGTCGGTGCCTGGCTGAACACGTATTTCGATAACGTGGCTGTCGGTATCCAGGGCATGGCAATCGGTCTGATCGTGATGGGACTGCTCGCGCGCGCGAAAGGGTAATTTCACTCACAGTCCGTTCACACGAGCAAAGCATCGCCTTGCCGGCAACTGCTCAGATTCAGCCGGCGGGCGATGCTTTCTAAATTATGGCGGCCCGGCAGGGTTGATGCAGACCATCCATGGTCCTTGCCCTGACGGCGTGCGAGCCGCTTCGCGATGCAAATCGCAACTGCTGCCGATGTTTCGCACCACGGACCCGTGCATGCGGAGAATCCGGATCTGTCTAACGTCGTCCCGGTTTGTAGGGATCCGGAGTCCCGGGGGCGATCGGGGGATACTGCTTCAGCGAAGCGACGTGCGCCTCCAACTGGGGTAATGCAGCCTTCGGCACCCAGGTGTGCGGAAAGAGCACGTTGTCTCCCTCCTGCGGATCAAGCAAGAGATTGTAGGCGCGGGGCATCGTGTATTCGCGCAGCACGCCGTTCCAACCCGTCTGCTCCTTGAAATGCAGTTTCCAATTTCTCCATTTCACGCCGAAGATGTCGTTCCCCATATAGACAATGAACCCCTCGCGGCCGGATTCCTGTTGCCGCCCCAGGAAGAACTCTGCCATATCGATGCCGTCAACGATTCGATCGGTGGGAACTTTGCCGCCAGCTATCCGGGCCAGCGTCGGAAACAGATCCATCGCATGCACGATTTCGTCGCTGACTCTGCCCGCCTCGATCTTGCCCGGCCAGCGCACAGCGAACGGCACCCGCAGCGCTCCTTCGTAACCGGTAAACAAGGTTGAACGCCACGGTCCGGCCGAGCCATGAATCGCGGTCTCGAACGTCATCGACGTTTCGCCCGCACTCAATGCTTCGGGGCCGTTATCGGCGGTAAAGATGAAGATCGTGTTGTCCGCGACTCCCAGTTCATCGACCGTGTCGAGCAACTCGCCCGTGTAACTGTCGATCTGCATCAGCAGATCGCCCCACGGGCCACTCCCGGATTTACCGACAAAATCGGGATGGGGCATGGTCGGGAAGTGCGTGGCCGTGTACGGCAAATAAACAAAGAACGGCTTATCCGCCCTGGCTTGCTGCCGCATGAAACTGATGGCGCGGTCGGTCAGGTCCCGGTCGATCAGCGGCCGATAGTCCAGGCGATAGGGACGGACCCTGTCCGGAACGCTTCCCTTCCTGCCATCCATGACGAAGGTTTCCGACAGCCCGCTTTCGACGAATTCCGGCAGGGACGAGTAAACCGACTCGTCAGTGGAATTGGGCACGCCGTACCACTCGTCGAATCCCTGGTCCGTCGGGAAGCGCCCTTCGGTGCGCCCGAGATGCCATTTGCCGAACATGCCTGTCGCATACCCGACGTCGGCCAGCATCTCCGCCATGGTGACTTCCCACTGCACCAGTCCGTACACGCCCTCGCCCAGTGGGACCGAGCCGTTGCCGCTGCGGATTGCATATCTTCCCGTCATTAGCGCGGAACGCGACGGCGTGCACTGCACTTCCACGTTGAAGTTCGTAAGGCGCAGTCCCTCGGCGGCCAACTGATCCAGCCTTGGCGTCGCCGCGCCGCGAATGATGCCGCCGCCATTGAATCCGGGTTCGCCCCAACCGAAGTTGTCCATGAACACGAGGACGATGTTCGGCCTGTCCTGCGCCACCACCGGGAATGAGAACAACACCACGATCAGCAACCAGAACCGCTTCATTCTTTTCCTCATGACTGACTCCAATTATGCAATCAGCCGCAAGAATACAGCATTAAGGACAACGGACAGAGTCGATGCCGTACAACGCTTTGCGGGACCCCTCGGGGCTGCAAGCTCCCGGTCTGTCGCCCGCATTTCGTCCGAATACCTGCCCAATTGGTCTAGAATCAGTTAATCCGATAGCGTGGCAAGCGACCAGCATGGCGACACTTTTTGAAGAGCTGCGACGCCGCAGCGTAATCAAGGTCACGATTGCCTATGCCGTTGTCGCGTGGCTCATTATCCAGATCGTCGTGTCCGTTGAAGAGCCACTGCACTTGCCGGAGTGGGTAGACACCGTCGTCATTGTCATACTAGCGATGGGCTTTCCGATTGCCGTCATCCTGGCGTGGGCCTTCGACCTGACACCGGCGGGCATCAAAAGGGCAAGCATCGTCGGGGACGCACAGGAATCGGCGGCCGGGCCGGCTGACAGCGCGCGACCTTCCATCGCTGTGCTGCCGTTCGTCGACATGAGCCCGGACAAAGACCAGGAGCACCTTGGCGATGGCATAACGGAGGAACTGCTCAGCTCGCTGGCGCGTATCCGGGAACTGCGCGTCGCAGGCCGCACGTCATCCTTTTACTACAAGGGCAAAAACGAGGATCTGCGAAAGATCGGCGAGGCACTTGGCGTTCAGTACATCCTCGAAGGCAGCGTCCGCAAGTCCGGAGAGCGGGTGCGGATAACCGCGCAGCTTATCGACGCGCACACCGACACACACGTGTGGTCCGATAGCTACGACAAGACGCTCGAAGACCTGTTCCAGATCCAGGAGGACATCGCGACGTCCGTCGCCGATGCTTTACAGATAACCCTGGGCGTCGGCGGTCTGGCAAGAGTGCCGGGCATGACGCGGCACATGGATGCCTACGAGGAGTACCTCAGATCAAACGTGGTGCAGGGCGTGGATATCCTCATGCCGACCAGCGAAAAGACGTACCGGGAAGCCATGCACCACCTGGAACGTGCCGTGAGTATCGATCCGGAGTTCTCGCTCGCCTGGGTCGGTGTGCATTATCTCTATGCCAATTCAGAAACTATATTCGTGGGTGGTCTACCCGACGCTGCCGAGAAAGCCCGGCAGGCCATGGAAAGATCGCTGAGCCTCACGCCGGACTCGCCTTTCGTGCTCTCCAACCTGAGCTTCAGTCACGGCCGTCGCGGCCGCTGGGAGGACGCGGATGAATTCCACCGGCAGGCGATTGCCGCCGCCCGACGACACTCCGTCGAAGACCATTTCTGTTGGCGCGCAGCGATGTTTCACCACGTGACCGGCCGTCTGCATGAAGCGATCGACTGGTATGAACGTGGCCGCATAGTGGATCCGCTGAATGCAACCAACGCGGCTTACCTGAGCGATGCGTACCTCAGCATTGGCGAGCCGCAAAAAGCAATGGACGAGGTCGATCGATTTGCCTCTTTCGCCGGTCATGAGGTCGTTCTCGTCAAGGCGAGCGGACTGATGGCGGCGATGGTGTCAGGTGACAAGTCGGAGATTGTGAAGCACCTCGATCAGGTGATCGAAAGCGAACCATTCTCCTTTCTTTCGGAACCGATGCGGGATCGCCTCGATGACCGGGACGCGGCGGTAGCCGAGCTGCATCGCAAACTCGAGGAGCCGCAGGCGCAGGCGGCATTCATGAAAAACATCGTGGCCATCTGG
>JBFFKF010000001.1:0-87106 GCA_041555515.1 Woeseiaceae bacterium | reverse complement strand
GCGATGATCGCTCGATCAGCCGATAGTCCTTTTTGCGGATTGCAGGGTATTCGACATCAACATGGCGATCGTCATCGGCCCGACGCCGCCGGGAACCGGAGTAATTGCGCCGGCGACTTCGACGGCTTCATCGAAATCCACATCGCCCGTAAGCTTGTTCTTTATCTCGCCATCGACTTCGACTTCGATGCGGTTGATACCGACGTCTATTACGACTGCCCCCGGCTTGATCCAGTCACCCTTCACCATTCGGGGACGGCCGACAGCGGCAACCAGGATGTCCGCATTTCGCGCGACTTGTGGCAAGTCTTTCGTCCGGCTATGGCAGATCGTTACTGTGGCGTTTGCATGCAGCAACAGGCTGGCCATGGGCTTGCCCACGATGTTGGAGCGCCCGATGATCACGGCGTTCAACCCGGACAGGTCCTTGCCGAGTTCACCCTCGATCATCAGCATGCAGCCGGCCGGCGTGCAGGGCACGAAAGCTGTTTCGGTATTCCCCGAGGTCAGTTTGCCGATGTTTTCAAAATGAAAACCGTCGACGTCCTTTTCCGGAGCAATTGACTGGGTAACGGTCTGCTCGTCCAGATGATCAGGCAGCGGCAGCTGCACGAGTATGCCGTGGATCGCGGCATCGGCGTTCAGTTCATTCACCAGGGCAAGGACCTTCTCCTGGCTCGCGTCGGCCGGTAGTTCATGTTGCACGGAATGAAATCCGCAGGATTCAGCCGTTCGTTTTTTATTGCGAACATAGACCTGGCTCGCCGGATCTTCCCCGACGATGACGACCGCGAGCCCCGGGCGCACGTCGTCGCTGGCTGCCAGTTCAGTCGTTGTTTGCGTTATCTCGGCGGTGAGGGCGGCGGCCATTGCCTTGCCGTCGATCAAAGTTGCTTTTGTCATGTTTTTGGTGTCTGAACACAAACGACCGTCGGCGTGTGCGGTCAAAGCTGATAAAGACTGACGAGGATTTTTCGGCGCAATGATAGTACCGGTTAGGCAGCAACAGGTAAATACGGGTCCGGGCCGTGGTCAACTGAAAATTACCCGCACGGTTCGCGAATGCGGGTGCTACCATCGTCAGGACCGTCCGCGCCGAATAGCCGGCTGCGGTATCGTGGAGGGCAGAGGATGGTTGATCGCATCGATTCGAGAACACATGTTGCGGTGAAGCACTGGCCGATTGCGGTGCTGCGAATATATACCGGCCTATTCTTCGCCTGGAACGGCTTCAGCAAGATCCTGCGGGACGATTTTGCTGACGGCATGGCAGGGTTTCTGACCGCCCAGCTCGATTCGAGTTTCGCATTTTACCGGCCCTTCATTGAGTCAGCGGTGTTGCCGAACAAGACGATGTTTGCTGCCCTGGTTTCCTGGGGCGAACTGACTGTGGGTTTGCTCATGCTTATAGGTCTTGCGACCCGTTATGCTGCCGCAATCGGCGCGATACTGGTGCTGAACTTCTGGTTTGCGAAGGGGATGCCAATCCTCGCGGGCACCAACCAGGATGTCGCGTGGCTGGTCATATTCATCGTGCTGGGCATGGTGCCTGCAGGCAGGATTGCAGGGCTCGACGATGGGTTCCGCGACAGGCTCCCGTTCCTCAGGTAGAAGCCGATGAGTGATGACTGGCTTGCTCGCTGGGATGAGGGCCGGACTGGCTGGCACGAACCTGCCGGCAACGAGGGCCTGCAAACCTACTGGCCGGATGTCGAAAAGCCGGGAAACGTTCTCGTTCCCCTTTGCGGCAAGACACCGGATATGCTGTGGCTCGCAGAAATCGGTCACGAAGTCGTCGGTATTGAATTATCGGAGATTGCGGTCGAAGGATTCTTCGAGGATCACGGGTTGCAGTACGAGTACGAGTCGGCCGGCGCGCTCGGCCGGTACATGGCGACCGATCGTGCTGTCACGATCTACTGTGGCGATTATTTTGCCTTTCAGTCACAACCGTTTGATGCTTTATACGATCGTGGCGCGCTGGTGGCATTGTCCGCCGAAGAACGACCACGTTACGTAGAACACACCGAGAGTTTACTCAAGCCGCACGCGCTGCGATTTATTGTTACGCTGGAGTACGACCAGCGCATCGTAAACGGCCCACCTTTTGCGGTTATGCCCGCAGAACTGGCGCACTACTGGGACGATATTGTTCGCGTTGGTGAAAAAGACGATATCGATAATTGCCCGCCGAAATTTCTACAAGCAGGATTGCAAGAAATTTCCGAAGTCTACTGGTTATCCCGGTGAATCAGCTCGGCTGTCCCACGCAGCCGCCGCTTCATGCCGCCATAAAGCAGCACAATCGGTCCGAGTGCCGCACACAGGTGTTTGATCGAATGACCGCTGATGATCTCTCCCAGGCCGTATAGTGGTCCGTCCAGCAGTTCGAACACTTTTGCGAGCGCATACAGCAGGAACAGTATCCAGATAAAGCGGGTGCGGTCGAACACGGATTCATAGCCGAGCAGGATGGCGGGGATTATTAGCATCGGCAAGAACTGCACGAGCCCGTACAGGCGCAAATCACCGGCATTTTGCGCCTCGGAATAGTCCCAGTAGATAACCGATAGTGCGCCTGTCGCCAGCAGCGGCCAGAGCATATTCCGTCCCAGCCGTGTGGAGATATGTTCACCGACAATAATTGCCAGCAGTGACATGAACGTGATCGTCATCGGCAGACGATCCCAAAACAAGGTGTCATTGTCGGGCGCAAGATGAAACCACGCCGAGCCGAATGCCGTCAGCAGCACGCCCGCAAAAAGTATGTGATATGCCGGAAAAAGGGCGGCCAGGACACCCGGATGGTTCCCGGACCCGAGAATCCACAGCCCCGCAAAGCCGGGAACCAGGAACAGGGCATTGGTCACGACGTTCCAGAAATTCGGAATGCCCAGAAGGACCCTGTCATCGGCGAACTGGTGGTAGTTCTGGGGTTGTGGATACGGCTCGACGAACAGGAACACCGCGATGATGGCGAACAGGATGAAACTAAGGAGTGCATAGCCCCTGGTCATTGCGACAAAGCAATCCTATTCGCCGCCGGTCGGTCCGTAGAATATCACCCAGGTCGCAAAGTCTTCGGTGAAATCCTCGAATCGGTGGCTGACAAACGCTGGTACGAAAAGGGCGTCGCCCGCTGTAAACGGTTGCCGCTCGTTTTCGACGACGAAAAAACCGGAGCCGGATTTGACGATATAGACCTCATCGCGATCATGTGGAACCTGGTTGTCGATGCCTTCCGGTTTGTAGTAGCCGAGCTCCAGCGTCCCGTGTTCCAGCACGATCCCGTATCCCTCGTCTGAAGACGTTGAAATTTTTTCAAGTGCCTGTTCGGCGGTGAATCGATTGTTCATTATTTACCCCTGGTCGGTCAGCTTAGCGCACGGCGAAAGCGCTCGCCAATGCCGCGCAACCGCTCGATGGACTCGTTTGAGAATACGATGCGAACGTAGTTGGCACAATTTGCGCTGCCCCAGTTGATCATCGGCGTTGCTGCAATTTTGCCGCGGTCCAGCAGCAGTTTTGATGCCGAAGGGCCGTCGTGGCCGAGCGGCGAAACATCGACAAGAAAAGACCAGCCACCGTGCGGCGGTATCACCTTGAATTGGGACAGCTCATCAAGCAGCAGGTCACGCCTCGCCTGCAATTCGTTGACGGCCTCTTCGATGCCATCTCCGGCTTCGTTGATTGCAGTAGCGACCGCGCCCATGGCGATGCCTGTCTGGCAGACGACGTTGCTTATGCTCACTCTCGCAACGTCGGCGATAATTTCGGCGGGACCGACCGTCCAGCCGACTCGCCAACCGATCATGCGGTATTCCTTGGATGCCGATCCAACCGTAATTACCTTGTCGCGCATGCCAGGAAACGATGCCGGATGAATCACCGCCCTCCCGTCGAATAGGATGCGTTCCATCGCCGCATCATCGATAAGCCAACAGTCGGCAAGCTGACAAAAATCGATCAATGCCTGCCATTCGTCGACCGTGAATACCGCGCCGGTCGGCATGGACGGACTCATGAGCAAGGCCGCAGCAATCTTTTCAGGATCGATGTTGTTCAGTGCAGCGAGATCGGCGCGCCAGCCCTCTGGCCTCGGCAGCAAAGGCACGAATCGCGGAACGCCCCCGGCCAGGCGAACCCGGTTGATCAGTCCCACGTAAGTCGGATCGGTAAGAAGGACCTCGTCGCCGGGTTCGAGCACTGCGAGCAGCGTATTGAAAATACCTGAAAGACCGCCGGCACTGATTACGCACTCGGTCTTCCAGTCATACGCCTGGCCGGATTGCCGGGCGACCAGGCTCGAAGCCGCCTGCCGCAAGGAATCCAAGCCGAAGAATGGCAGGTAGCTGTTCGCGTCGTCGTCGTCCGTTGCGTCCTTCGTATACTTGATTGCCGATGGCGGGGGCAGAATGTTCGTATCGAGATTCTCGAGCCGCAATACCTCAGCGTCATTCAGGCTATCGGCAAGCTCGCTCATTTGCTCCACGCCGATCCTCGTGATGTGTTCAAGTCGCGATACGGACATGGATAGCTCTTAATGCCGGCTCCCGGAGGCCATGAGACTTGCGTTAGCGGGTCAAAATATCGCCCGAACCAGGAAAAGAAATCCGAGCGCGGTAAGCGGAATCCCAAGGGGTGCGCCAACGACACTCATAGCGATCGCAACGCCCGCTATCATCAGGCCGATTCCCAGCACGGCGCAGAGGACTCGACCGATTACACCAAGAATAAAAGTAAGGAGGCGCCATATCGCATAGAAAGGCCACAGTAGTATGGGCACACTTTTTTCTGTCGATTCGTTCATTACCAGGTCTCCTGCCTCGACGAAGCGGTGCCAACCACTTTTTATTCTACTGCGGTTCGGTCTCCGGGGTCGTAGTGAAATTCGATCCCAGCCAACCCGCAAGGAAAATTGTCGCAATGATTGCCAACACTGAAGTGATCGAAAACCATAACGGGTGCTGAATGGACATCAGGTTTATGATCGTTCCGAGGAGCACCAGCACACCCACGATACTCGCGTGCACGAGCGGCATTTGTCTGGCGATGAAGCAGGCCAGGAGGCCACCGGCAAATGTCGCGGCAATCCATGCAGCCATCACAAACAGCAGGGCGGCAAGCGGCAGTCCCGCGACGTAAGCCTGCATTGCTTCCCTGTCAGTGATGTCGAGATCGCCAGGCGGCGGATAAACAGCGTGCCCGAGTGACTCGATCGCAATGATGACGATTACGGCTGCAAGTACACCGAGCACAGTAGCAAGTATTTTTCTTAGCATGGTTCGGCTCCGACAGAAGGAACTCGACTCAATCAGTTATCTTGGCAATCTTCCCGGATGTGATGAGCGATTCGCCGCTCGCCATTAGCTTGCTTCCTGAGAATGGCTGCGTATTTCCCCTGATCTTCGTAACTCTCGTCATCGAAAGCGAATGACAGGCGAAAAGTAGCGCGGACACAGCCGAATCAAGACGAAATAGATAGCGTTTCTGGCCATAATCGATGACAGATCCCTGGTCATGTTTAGTTTCCGGAAAAAATTAATTGGCCGGTAATTAGTATCTGTCACCGACCGGGACAATCACCTCACTCCCGCTGTTCCTCGAAATAGCGTTCGTAAACCCTTCTCATGAGCTGGTCGGGCACGCGCAAGCCCTCAACCACCGCACCGAGAAGCCTCATTTCCCCTGCATCTTTGCGATTGTCAGCCGCAATCACTTGCAGCACCATCAACATGAGATCCTCTTTCTGGGCGAGCGTCAACTTCCGGTTGATGGCATCCACGACTTCGTCGAGCCTGGAATGGACGGCAAGTTCGTGTGAAGCCCGCGCAATCATTTCCAACGCTTCATCGGGAGAGATCCGAAATCGATTGCGCAACAAACCCACCATGCGCTCCGACTCGTCGAGTGATATGCCGCCATCGCTCTTGGCGACCAGTGCCAGTAATGAGGCGATCAGATTCTGGCCTTCCCGATCGCCACTCAAGGCGTCGGATCCGACGCTGATTCCGGTCTTCGAATAAATCAAATCAAGTAGTGACATGTCGGGTTTGAGCAGCCTGGCCTGTTCGCATTTTAACCGGTACAGCCGTCATCGAGCCTTGGCGATGCGGCATGTTAATCCTAATTCTAGCCGAATCGACTCATTCCTCTATGAAACTTACCGCACCGGTATCGAGCGAGTACTCGGCGCCGACGATGCGAAGTTTTTCTTCGCCAACCAATGTCTGCAGTAATTTCGAACCGTGCCTCAGCTGCTCGACGGACGCCAGGATGTTTGCGCGAACCGCGGCATTCACCAAGCGCAGCGGATCATCCGGAACCGCCTGAGCAACAAGGTTTTCGACCGCTGGCCGAATTCGGTCGACGATAGACAGGGAGTTTTTCGAATGCTCCTTCCTCGTCGGATCACGCAGGAACTCGAGGGTCGCAAGTATCGCGCCGCACTGTGAGTGACCAAGGACGACGACCAGCGGCGTGCCAAAATTTGATACCGCAAACTCGACGCTGCCTATCTGTGATGGCGCGACAATGTTACCGGCGACGCGAATGACGAAGAGATCGCCGAGGCCCTGGTCGAATATGATTTCCGCCGGGACACGCGAGTCCGAGCAGCCGAGAATGATCACGAACGGATTTTGCCCCTCCGCGGTGGACAAGCGGCGCACCAGATGCGATTGTGCTGATTCGTCCTGCAGGCCTGCTATAAATCGCCGATTTCCTTCCTGCAGACGTTCGAGTGCTTGCTCTGCGGAAGCCATCAGTCAAATACCTCCCGTTGGATTTTTCTGGAAATTGCAAACGCTTTTTCCCCTGCAAGAAGTCATTTTGCCCCAATTCCCTCTCCATTTCCGGGATAATGAAGACTCTTTTTATTACTAAGGGAGCACTGCGCATGGCCAAAGCAACGGCACGGCACATTCTGGTGGACACGGAAGAGAAATGTCAGGCGCTCAAAGACGAGATCGAGGGAGGTGCCGATTTTGCCGAGCTGGCAAAGCAGCATTCAACCTGTCCGTCGAGTCAACAAGGCGGCGACCTGGGCGAATTCGGGCCCGGAATGATGGTCAAAGAATTTGACGAAGTGGTTTTCAGCGCGCAAGTGAACACGGTACAAGGACCGGTAAGAACGCAGTTCGGTTTTCACCTGCTGGAGGTGACCAGCCGCATTGACTGAAACCTGCAGTCGGAAGAGACAAAGTCCCAACAGGTGTCGGGGCTTTTTTGTTTGTGCCGATCAGGCGACGTCTTGCGATTCCAGGTCACCACGCGACAAGTCGTGCAGGCTTACGGGTAACTCACGAATGCGTATGCCGCTCGCATCGAAAATGGCGTTGGCCAGTGCCGGCGCGATAGCGGGGGTACCCGGTTCGCCGGCGCCGCCGATCTTTTCGCCGCTGTTGATAATATACGTTTCAATGTCGGGCGAATCATTTATCCGCAGCATCTTGTAATCGTGGAAGTTGCTTTGCACGACTCTGCCCCGACTGATGGAGATCTCGCTGTATAACGCTGCCGTCAGGCCATAGATAATGCCGCTCTCCATTTGAGACCTGATGCCGTCCGGATGCATGGCAAAGCCGGCATCGACCGCGCAAACTACCCGCCGCGGCCTTACCGTTCCTGCAATGATTTCAACCTCAGCCACCTGCGCGACGATGGTGCCGAACGACCTGTGTATCGCTATGCCACGGCCCCAGTTTTCGGGCAGCGCGCTTCCCCAGCCAGACTTTTCCGCCGCCAGCTCCAGGACCTTGCGGAAACGGGGCGCGTTGTACAGCAGATCGTGACGATAGCGGAAAGGATCCTGTCCGGCCGCGATCGCGATCTCGTCGATGAACGATTCCGTAAAGAACGCGTGCAGCGAGTGATCGACGCTGCGCCAGAAGCCCCAGGGCACATGGGTCGGTGATTCCGTGTAGTGAATGAACTGGTTATCGATAGCGTAAGGAATATGCGGGGCTTCCTCGGGATCATGCTTCTCTACGTATTGATTAACCCAGGCGGACGGCTTGCCATTACTATCCAGTGCTGCCTTGAAGCGGCTTATGCTCGCCTGGCGATAATGATCTTGGCGCATGTCCTCTTCCCGAGACCAGATCAGCTTCACCGGATATGGCACTTCTGCCGCAAGGCGGGCCGCCTGTATCGTGTAGTCGGGAAATGCGCGGCGCCCGAAGCCGCCACCGAGATACTGGTTGTGCAGAACGACGTCATCGATGTCCATGTCCAGCACGCCCGCGACTTCGGCTGCGAATCCCAAAGGGTTCTGCGTACCAGTCCAGAGTTCGCAGATGTCGTCGTGTAGCCATGCGGTGCAATTCATCGGTTCCATCGGCGCGTGCGAGAGATACGGCACGCGGTATTGGGCTTCGATTATTCGCGAAGCCGTTGCCAGTGTCGCGCTGGCATTACCCGTTTCGAAATCGACGATCTCCGTGCCGTTCGCGATTGCATCGTCCATGTCGCTCAGGAATTGCGCAAAGATGTCACTTTGTTCCACGGTCTCGTCACCGCTCTCCGCGAACTCGACCACAAGTTTTTCGAGGGCCTTGCTGGCCTGCCAGTAGCCGTCGGCAATGACCGCAACGGCATCCTCGAGATTGATTACCTTGCGGATGCCCGGCATGTCCTGCACCGATGTTTCGTCCACGGACTTTACTTTGGTGCCGAATACCGGCGAGGCCTTCACGGCGGCGTATTTCATGCCTGGCAGCATCGCGTCGATGCCGAACGACGCGCTGCCATCGACCTTGGCCGGCACGTCCAGTTTTTGCACATCAGTGCCGAGGATGGTGAATTCCTGCGGCGTTTTGAGCACTGGTTTTACCGGCTGTGACAAACGGGCTGCCTGTCGCGCGAAACTGGCGTACGTTGCGCTGCGGCCGCTGCTCCTGTGAATGACCTGGCTGTTCTCCGCGATCAAATCCTCGACCGGTACTCCCCAGGCATTGGCGGCGGCCTGCAGCAAGACCGCTTTTGCGGCCGCGCCGGCGACGCGCATGGCGTGCTGGCCGGTCGTCGGCACGGAAGTGCTGCCGCCGGTGATCTGCAGGCTCATGAATTGCGTGGCGGTCAGGAAGAAGCCGTCCACCGTATCGACGAGGAATGCCGGGAAGTCGATATCTCCGGCCGTATATCCTTTGGCCAGCGCGTAGTTTGCGTACTCGCTGCGCGCCGGTGCCTCGATCATCGTTACCTTGTCCCAGTCTGCGTCCAGCTCTTCGGCAAGCATCATGGCCAGCGTGGTATGTGCGCCCTGGCCCATTTCGGCATGCGGAATGATTGCGGTTATCGTGTTATCGGGTGAGATTTTTACCCATACATTGAGTACCGTTTCATCTTCATCTGCAATCAACGGCGCGACTTCCCCTGCTCGATTACCGGGACGGATGGCAACCCCGATGACGACGGCACCGCCAGCGAGTGCGCCTGCGGTAATGAATGCACGCCTGCTCCACTTAGCCATTGCGAGACACCCCGGGACCGGCCTTATCCGCAAGTAATCTAGACGCCCGCTTGATGCCACGGCGGATACGCGGATACGCGCCGCAGCGGCAGATGTTGCCGCTCATCGCCGCGTCGATGTCTTGGTCGCCGGGTGCGGGATTTGCTGCCAGCAGTGCAACCGCCGACATTATCTGACCGGACTGGCAATAGCCGCACTGCGGTACCTGCTCGTCGATCCATGCCTGTTGCACAGGGTGCAGGCCTGTCTCTTTACTTGCGATGCCTTCGATAGTCGTTATCTGCTGATTGACCGCGGCACTTACGGGCATCACGCAGGAACGGATCGGCTTGCCATTGAGATGTACCGTGCAGGCACCACACTGCGCTATGCCGCATCCGAATTTGGTGCCGGTCAAACCCGCTTGTTCGCGAAGGACCCACAGGAGGGGCGTCGCAGCGTCCACGTCCAGCTCGTAAGGCTGGCCGTTTATCTGCAATGTGATCATATGCGGAAGTCTCTCATTCTGAATCGCACGCTCTATTCTACTGAAATCGGGCTAAAATGCCTGCGCGTTGCAACGAGGGTCTGCATACCTTGCTGAAGAAAATACTAAACAATGTGCAAGGCATCATCGTATTCGGCGCCTGCACGGTCAGCACTATTTTCTGGGTGATTCCATTGCTGGTGTTTGCAGTTCTGAAGCTGCTGATTCCGGTTACCGGCTTTCGCAGAGTGATGACGCGCTGGATCATGGGGATCGGCGAGATCTGGGTCAGTTTCAATGCCGCGGTGTTCCGCCTCGTAAACTCTACCCGATGGGAAGTGCGCGGGCTCGAGGGCCTGGAGCGCGATAGATGGTACCTGGTCATCGCCAATCATCAGACCTGGATCGATATCGTGGCGCTGCAAACGGTGCTGAACCGCCGAATTCCACTCCTGAAATTCTTCCTCAAACAGGAACTGATCTGGTTCCCATTCCTCGGAATCGCATGGTGGGGAATGGATATGCCATTCATGAAGCGATATTCGAAGTCCTATCTCGCGAAGAACCCCCACAAAAAGGGTAAAGACCTCGAGGCGACCAGGAAAGCCTGTGAAAAGTTTCGTTACACGCCGACGTCTGTCATCAATTTTGTCGAGGGCACACGATTCACAGAAGAAAAGAAAATAAAAAGGCAATCGCCTTTCGAGAATCTCCTGATCCCGCGAGCCGGCGGCCTGGCACTGGCACTGGACACGATGGGGCCTTTATTCAACGAAATTCTCGACATCACGATCGTATATCCGGGCGGTGCACCAAAATTCTGGGCAATGTGTTACGGCGAATTCGATCGAGTAATCATCGACATCAAAAGACGCCCGATTGAAAAATGGATGCTCAACAACGATTACATCAATGACAGGAATTTTAGAAGCCAATTTCACCAATGGCTGACAGGGATCTGGTACGAGAAAGACGAACGAATCGGTGCCATTCGCCAGTCGGCAGACTGACTGCTTCGTCAAAATGCCAATCTTGTGAGGATATTTGGCGTACACTGTGATTCGGCCCATCAGCAGCAGGACATCACCATGTCTTCCAGCCGCCATTACGATACCGTTGCATTCGATGTGAGGGACAATGCAACAATGCTGTTCTTTGCGCGGACGACGAGCGCTGGAGATATTGAGGATTACGTCCTGTTGATGCGCGCCGGGGGCGATGGTCTGGAGGAAGCAATCTATATAGAAATTAACGAGGAACAGCTTGCCGGTCACGATCTGATTCAAGAAGCCCGCATGTCCGGAAACATGCTGACACTAGAGCTGCGCGAGCCAGTGGAGGAACTGGATGGCGCGTCGCAGATCGTGCTCACCTACGATGATTCGCCGGAAAATCGCGTCAGCATAGAGAACGGCGCGTTTCGCGTTTTCGGTAATACGCTTACCGGTGGAAACGCCTGACTGATGCATGCTTGAAATTCGTCTCGCATGTGAACGCTGCGACCCCGGTCTGGAACCTGGCTCGTGAGAAGCAATGATTGGCTCGTTTGAGTGCACGTTTTGCCAGGGCTGCGTCGACACAGCGTATCAAGGCGTCTGCCGCAATTGCGCTGGCAACCTGGAACGGCGCCCGGTGAGGCGAGAGGATCTGTTGCAAAAGCATCCCCCGCCCACGATACCTATTTCAAGCTTATAACTTAAAAGTGCCGGACTGGAGCGTATACATGTTGCGATGCGGGGACGGAAGTCTCTATACGGGAATCGCGACCGACGTACAGAGAAGAATCGGCGAGCATAAACTGGGCAAACGGGGTGCCAAATATCTTCGCGGACGAGGACCACTTGAACTCGTCTACCAGAGAGCTGTTGGCAATCGCAGTGTCGCTACGCGCGTCGAGCTCGGCATCAAGCAATTGCCGAAAACCGAGAAGGAAAACCTTTGGCAACTGCGCAGGCGTGTCGACGAATTGCTGAATGAAATTCGGGATGCTGGCTAGTACAGGCCGATCGGCTGCCCGAACGGTGGCAACTCGATCGCGATTGCCGTGCCATTTTCCTCTATTACTTCGTCGATCCAGTCTGAGGTAATGAGAATATTATCGGCGATGTGCGGAAACAGCCGAATTTCGCCAAACGGCGCGGTGAAATCGTCGAAATGAACCGGCAACACCCTGCTTGCAGCCGTTGCAACGACCGTTTCGTTCCACAGATTTTTGACGTAATCCTTGCCAAGCCTGGTCAGGCCGCCGATGCCGAGCATTACGACATCGGCAGTTTCGTTTAGCAGCTTATCCTCGATGTAACCGCCGCTCCCATGGATTAATGTGGTGCCACGGGGATGCCCGATAAAAACCGACCAAACGACGCCTTCCTTCCAGGCGTTCACGGGTGCCGGCTGCCGCAGCGCATCTTCGATAGTTCCCGGAAACCATGCCCCTTGGCCGAATTTGATCGGCGCGTGTCTGGATGTCAGTAACCTGATCGTAAAATCTCCGAACTGGCGTATCTCCCCCTCGGCAAGTATCTGGTACTGATCGACGGGCACGTCGGCACCGCGGGCGATATTGGCGGTGGACTCCGAGCCGAGAACCAAGGCGCTTGTCCGGTTTGCGACGTGACCGACATCCATCGCGTGATCGAAATGAGAATGCACCGGCACTATGGCCGCGAGGCGGTCCATGCGGAATTCGGCAAGTGCATAATTGATTGTGGCGACATCGGACGAGACCGGCAGGAACAGGGCGATGTTGAGCGGGTTTATGCGGCTAAAGCTGCCGTCGATCAGGACTTGTGTTTCCCGGTCATCAAACAACAGAGTCGTGTTGCCCAGCCAGGTGACTGTCACCATGTCGGCGGGCTCGGCGAGCACATCTGCTTGAGGCCAGCCGATCAGTTCCAGCGGAGGGCGGTCCTTCCATAAGCGCAGCAAGACGAGAACGGCGATGATGGCTGTCAGGAGCAGCACGAGCGCGAAAATTCGGACAACTCTAAGCGGCAGGTTCATCCAGGAACATCGCTCTTGATCACGAAAGTGTCTCCGTCATTGCCCGGCGGCGATTCGCGCGAGATGCCCGGCCAGCGGCGCGAGATAATTGCCGAGCGCATAACCGATGAGCGCCATGAGCACCGAAACCGGGACCAGGCTCGGGCGGTGGAATGCGGCGACGATAGGGGCCGAGGCCGCGGCGCCGATATTTGCTGCCGACGCTATGGCCACGCTGTGCACGTCGACGCGGAAAAGCTTCGCTCCGGCGAGACAGAATGCGCCATGGATGAATATCCAGATAAATGCCCCCAGCAGGAATGCCGGTGCCTGTCCGAACCCCTCGATCGTAGCCCTGGCGCCCATTCCGGCAACAAAGATGTATATGAGCGCCGTGCCCATCGCGGTCGCATTGGGCAGCCGTGACAACGGCGTGGCGGACAATACGAGCGAAATAGTCGTGATCAATAATATCCGCCATGTAGATTCAGACAGGACAAGCTCGAGACCCGGCGCGATGGCCATCATCCTGTCGAAAAACACCGGGGCCAGCGCCGCGGCAATCCAGGTGACTCCGATCGCAATCGCACCCAGGTAGATGTAGTCGCGCATCTGCGGCACTTGGTCTTCTTCCGCAACGAGTTCTGCCGCCGATTCCATCATGCGAATTCTTCCTTCCGGGACTTTTGCCCAGGCATTGAAGTAATCGGCAAAGTTTTTCGATGCGAGGAGCAATGGCAACCAGACGATATAGACCACGTTATCTGCGAGGACCGCCAGGCCGAATTGTTCGGGTGGCGTGTTGAGCATTTCACTGGCAGCCGCCATGTTGCCGGTGCCGCCTATCCAGCTGCCTGCCAGCGCGCCGTATCCCGTCCATGCATCGGGCGCAAGCCATCGATGCACAATGACGTAGGCGACCACACATCCGGCAACTACGCCGGCAGTTCCCATGAGCATGACGAGAACACCCTTGCCCATTATTTTGACAGCAGCGGGAACATCGACCTTTATCAGCATCAACACGATGAAAGCCGGGAGCGCATACGTGCTCAAGCCGGAATAGACCGGAGAACTTGCCGGGATGACGTTCAGGTTATTCAGGATGACCGGCGTAACATAGATAAATATCAGTGGCGGGACATACTGAAACAGTTTTGCATCGGTAACTTGTGCCACGTAAAACCAAAAGGCGGCTACGGCACAAAGAATCGCAAGTACTCCCCCGGGGGAGCTGATCAGGATATCGGGCATTGTTATGCATCGTTATTGTGGCCAGGCGACGATTATATCCGAATCGTCTCGGGCTGCCCGTGCCGTCAGGGTGAAATCAGGAAAAACTTAGCTGTGCTTGAAAGTCTTTTCGGGTTTCTGCATCCGTCAATGCCGCCGACTTCACTGTCAACCAGACCGCATCCCAATCCTCTATCTTGCAGGGGCCGAAAACGAACTTGGCGATGTAGCTGTTCAGCTGGCGCACATGAATTACATTTTTTTCCGTCGGTGTCGTGAACTGTACTCTTCCGGTAAACACAACCAGGTTGGCAACCGGCACGTCGGGAATGACTTTCTGCAGGGCCTTGGTACGGCCCTCGTTCTGAATCAGCGGATTGAGAAATTTTCGGCGGCGCACGCCGTCAACGTTAGTCCATTGTGGTTCGTCGGTGCCGCCAAACACTATGCCGTTAAAGTGTTTTGTTTGAATACACAGGATTCCGCCAGAGGTCAGAATCGCGTAGTCGATGTGCGTCAAACCTCCGTAAGCACCGGGCAGGATGAAGTCCTCGAGGACATCCGGAGACCTCGCGCGAAGAATCTTGCGTATACGCCGTTGGCCAATTTTCTCGGTCACGACCAGGGCAACTTGCGCGGCGGATGCCCGCAACATCAGCGAGAGCAGGAGTATCGCGGCGATCGCGATCAGAGTGAAACCGATGCCCAGGTTGCCGAGACCCGTTGCGATCTCTGCCTCGGTGATCCGGTCTGCAGCGCTGGCCGGCACAACGGCCAAGGCGCTTGCCGGGAGAAATGAGACGGAGAGAAAACGGCGCATCATTTTTTCAGTGTAGGGTCGATCGTTAGCTGACGCATCGTATTCCGTCACGTTTTCGATATCCACTCCGGGGCAGCTGCTTTAGCCGCGATCAAGCGTTGGCGGATACGCAAGGTAGTAGCCATCCACCTTTGCAATTCTCACTGAGGTGTCGTAGGTCATTTCGAGGTTTTCCTTCGTCAGAACCTCCTCCTTTGGCCCGTCCGCCACGATCCGGCCCTCTCGCAGGAGAATCACGCGTTGAATATCCGGGGGTATTTCGTTGAGCAAGTGGGTCACCAGCACGATACTCTTGCCGCCGGCGATCTGGCGCCTGATGCGGGCAAGGTAATCGAAACTCGCGGACAGGTCGAGGCCGGCGGTCGGCTCATCCAGGATCAGGGTATCCGGATTGTGTACCAGCGCACGCGCGAGCAGGCAGCGGCGCTGCTGACCCGTCGACATATTGCGAAGGCACGTTTCGGTCAGCGACTCGATGCCCAACTGCTGCATTACTTCTAAGGCGTGATTTTTTTGCTCATTTGTTAGTTGCCGTGCCAGTAATCCTTGTATCCCGACGCTGGACAGATAACCCGACAGTACGACGTCGAGTCCGGTGGTCGTATTGCGGTAACGCATCTGCAATTCATTCGACACAATTCCAATATGCGCACGAAGCTCCCAGACATTCCAGATTTCCCGCCCGAGAATGCGAACCCAGGAATCATCACGACGCACTGGATATATTTCGCGATTGATGACTTTGAGCAGGGTTGTCTTGCCGGAACCATTCGGCCCGAGAACCGCAGCCTGCTCGTGCTGATCGATACTGAGATTCAAACCTTCGAAGACAAGCGTATCGCCGCGGTAGATTGTCGCGTTGCGAATATCGATGAGTGGCGCGTCTGTCGTTTGTATGATGGTGTGCCTCAAATCTCGTGCCGAAGATGCGTCGGAATCCAGTTCTTGTGTGCCTCGTAAGCTGCGTGCGGGTTGCGTGGCCGGTAGTCCTCCAGACGCTCGGCAAGCCACTGAAACCATTCAAATGCAGCTTCGTCGCCGAGTTCATCGCGCAATTCGATGGCCCAGTTTCCGAGTTTACGCCATAGGATGATAACGCTGCTGCCAATCAGATTATTGACGATCACGAACGGCACAATTCTCTGAAATGTCATTACGCCGATATTTTCCATGGTCGAGCTCACCAGCATTGCGGCATCCTCGACCTCTTTCTCCCTGGTCCGCAGATCTGCGGTACTCAGTCCGTCCGGCAGGTGAAGCAAGGTCTTGTATGCCCGCGTGAAGCTGGGATTACCGAAGAAGCGGAAAAGCTCGATCGCTGCCAGTTCGCGACGCTGCTGCCTGAGTTGCCGCATTTGCAGCACTGCAAAAAACAATCCGCCAACGACGATGATGACGCCCAGGATTTCGGCCATGTTGGCCAGCGTGGAAAGATCGTTCATAAACACAATTTCCTTGTCATTACATTAATTATTAAGTGCACAGAAATCTCCGTACCAGGAACGGTCAGGCCTGAACCGATTGCCATTTGCCTTTGCGGAATACGAGTACGCCTATCGCAGTCAGCGCAGATTCGGCAATCACGATTGCAGTGAATACGCCGTTCGGGCCGAGGCCGACAGCTGTCGCAAGCCAGTAGGCCAGCGGAATCTGTAGCAACCAGAAACAGATGAAATTCATCATCGATGGCGTCGTCGTATCGCCGGCACCATTCAATGCCTGAATAATGATCATACCGACCGCGTACATTGGGTACCCCACACCGAGAATTCGCAGGCAACTCGTGCCGTAGCGGATAACGTCCGGCTCGGACGAAAACAGGGAAACGATTTGCGGCGCCAGCGCGATCATAACGATACCGACGGCGGCCATGAACATCGCGTTGTATTTTGCAGCCCGCCAGACCGATCGCTCCGCACGGTCCGGTTTCCCCGCACCGAGATTCTGGCCCACGAGTGTTGCAGCAGCGTTCCCAAGCCCCCAGGCAGGCAGCAGTGCGAATTCGACCAGGCGCAGCGCCACCGTATAGGCCGCGATAGGCGCGCTGCCGTAGAGCGCCACCACGCGCATGATGGCGATCCAGCTGGACGTGGATATCAGGAACTGGCCGATACCGCCGACGGAAATTCGGATCATGCGAAGCATCAGCGCCGGCACGGGATTGAGGTGACGGACGGTGAACCGCAGCCTTCCTCTGTCGGCGAACAAGTAATACGCGAGGTACACGACACCAATGCCGCGGCCGATCGTGGTAGCGACAGCAGCCCCCGTGACCCCCAGCTCCGGAAACGGGCCGAGCCCGAAAATCAGGCAGGGATCGAGCATGATATTGATAGCGTTCGCTAGGGTGAGCGAGCGCAGCGCCACCGGCGCGTCGCCTGCGCCTCGGAACGCAGCGTTCAGCAGGAAAAGATAGAGAATGCTCGCAGACCCGCCGAGCAACATTGCCGTGAATCCCTGGCCCTTGGCAACGACGCCCTCGCTGGCACCCATCATGCGCAACAAGTCCGCCGCATAGTTGACGCCAAGAATGCCGATCGCGACCGCAAGCACGCCACCGACCAGTATCGCCTGTCCGGTAACCTGCGCGGCCGCGTCAGGATCTTTGGCGCCAATGCGACGCGACACCATTGCCGTGACGCCCATGCCGAGACCGATGGCGACAGCATAAAGGACGGTAATGAGTGCCTCAGTCAGGCCGACCGCGGCAATCGCATCGGTACCAAGCCGGGAAACGAAGGCGATGTCGACCACTGCAAACACCGACTCCATTGCCATCTCGAGCATCATCGGAATTGCAAGCAAGCCGAGCGCACGACCAATCGGCCCAACCGTAAAGTCTGCCTCATTGTCGCTCAGTGACTCGCTGACGAAAGCGCGTGCGCGTTCCCAGAAAGTCATTTCATTTTTGGTAATTCCGTAAGTCATCGATAAGATTTCTACTGTCTTTCGCCGTACGTAAAACAGTCACGTACAACGGGTTGATCCGGCGACACCATGCCGGATACCTTGAATCAGCAGAGTTTTCGGCTAGGTGCGCGTGTCAGGTCGCGGCAGAGTTGCCATGCCGAAGGCACAGAAGAACCCGACCACAAGAATCGGCAGATTTTTTGTTTTCGTGGTTCTCATGAAGATTTCAGTGCCATGTGACTTACAGCCGTGATGCTAACCGAACGGCGCGTAAAGTCAATCAGCCACGTTTAGGGAGCGCGTGTGGCGGCTTAACCGGCACCCGCCTCGCGCTGTTCCCAGGCATCGATCAGGTAACGGTTGTCATGCTGCCAGGGGTGAAAGTCTTTGCGCAGAAACCTGGTCCAGGGTATGAAGATGCGCCGCAACACGCCGGGATTGATAAAGAGATAGTGGAAACCTGTGGCCCATTCGCGAACGCTCCAGAGTTTGCCGGCCATCGAGAGCATGATGCAAAGATTGCGCATCGTATCCTTCAGGAAAAAGAAGGTATTGAGAATGAGGGCGTGGCGTCTTTCGCTAATCGTCCCCCCGACAGCGACATGTACATCGAATGCGACCGCCTTGTGTTCGGTCTCCTCGATACCGTGCCATAGCCAAAGCTCAGCGATGGCCGGATCTGCGCCGGCCATCGGTTCCTTGCGGGTCAGCATCTCGTCGGCAAGTATCGCAGTCAGGTGTTCACTGGCAGTTGTGCCGGCCAGCCGCCGACGCGCAGTAAGCTCTCGGTAAGCCCAGTCGATCCTTTCCCGTTCGGGACGCTCGATGCGATCGAGGTCGTAGCCACGCAGTTGGCACAAGAGTTCGTTGTAGTGTTGATGCTGCCGCCGGTGTGTCGCTTCCTGGGCCTGGAATGCCGAGATCTCGGCCAACAGCTTCGGATCCTCGATCTCGCCGGCGAAATGGCGGACGCTGTCGATGAAGAATTTCTCTCCGAGCGGGAACAGCATGGACATGGCGTTGAACCAGGCCGTTTTGAATGCACTGCCGCCGTGCCAGTCGGTAGCGAGCGCCGCTTCGATCTGAAATGACTTTCTGCGTGGTCCGAATTCCAGGCCTTGCGGGCTCATGCTTTGCGGGATTGCCGTCATCAGGTGATTCTAGCGCTATACAATGGAAAATTGGAGGTGCCGAATGTCCGAAGGCTTCTGGCCGGTACTGCTGATCATTGCCGCCGTCATCATCTGGGTGCTGGCCAAGGTTTACGCGAACGTAAAAAAAAGCGAGCAGCAGTGGCGCGAGGTGGACAAGAGCAAACTGAGGGAGTGGGAGGACGACGAGGACTGGTAATAATCACGCTCCACGCTTCTGCTCACTCTTGATCAGGTACATGGGTTCGCGGCCCGTCTCGCGAGCTGCCTGAATCAGCTTTTCTTCATCATGCTGTACCGCATGCTGCTAGCGGAGCAACTGTTCGTCCTGTTCACGGAACACGTTGACGATGCCCGCCCCCAGATTTCCAGGGACCGACGCGAATCGCAGCTTCCTGCTGATCGGCACCATGATCAGGGCGGCGGTCAGATATTCGCTGGCTTCTTGCAAATAACTCATATCAGCGCAGGATCCGCGTCACGGTAACGATGCAGCCAATGGTGCCAAAATTACGCGCGCAACTGCCAGTTACGCTGATTTTGCATTACACTACTGCGCGTACTTCGAGGGGCATTCTATGATCAGTCAAGCCGGTATGCGGCGATTGATATTTCTGGCAACAATTTTATGTTTGCCGGTTTTAACTGCGTGTGATGCCGGTTCGCGCGGTGCCGACGAAGCGCCTGCAACGCAGCCCGTTACCACGCCGCAGAGCGAAGAAGTGGTGCCCGCCGAGACCGTCGAGGCTCCGGCCGCGCGGGTTGAAACTGCGCCGCAAAGACCAGTAGTCGCCGAGACGCTGCCATACGCCGAGGTAGACGAGCAGCTCGTCCGCGGACACTTCGTGTTCCCTGCCGACATGGTCGATCCGCTGCCGGGACTCATCCTGATACACGAATGGTGGGGCCTGACTGACGGTGTGCGCGCGATGGCCGATCGCATTGCCGCCGAAGGCTACGTGGTGCTGGCGGTTGATCTTTTTGGTGGCAGAAGCACCCAATCGCCGGCAGATGCACGGGCCTTTATGGTCGAGATCCTGGAAAATCCAGGCGCTGCCGAAGAAAACATCCGCCAGGCCTACCAGTTCCTGATCGACTCGGGACAGGCACCGCGAATTGGCGCGCTCGGTTGGGACTTCGGCGGCGGCTGGGTACTGAATGCCGCCATGCTTTTCCCCAATGACCTGGACGCTGCCGTCATTTACTACGGGCAGGTTATCTCCGACGAAGCGCGTCTCGCGCCGGTAAACGTGCCCATCCTCGGTCTTTTCGGCGAGAATGATCGTGGCATTCCGGTCGATTCGGTGCGTCGCTTCGAACGAACGCTCGAGATGCTAGGCAAGAATTACGAAATAGAAATTTACCCCGACGCCAAACACGCATTCGCGGACCCGTCCAGCCCGAACTACAATGCTGTCGTCGCCGAACAAGCGTGGGCCCGCACAGTCGCCTTCCTGGATCTGCATCTGTCGGTCGCAGTCGACTGATGTCGAAGCTGCTGAAGTCCGGCAAGGATTCCGCGGAGCCTGTCTGGGCATAGACTCTGCACCTCACTCGGAAACAGACACATCCTCTCTCGATGCGCTCTCACACACGAGCGAAACATCCAATGTCTGCGAGACATAGGTCATTGCCTTCTCGTCTTCGCCTTCGCAAAGCAACGATGCCTGTGCCGAAAGAGCAGCGGGAATAGAAACTTGTGTTTGCACATCACTTAGCGGCTCGTCGTCTTCCTCGACCGCCACGATGCAGAAATCCTCGACGACCAAGGGCCCGATCTGGCTGGCAGGGACTTGCAGGCTGATTTCGGTCGGGCCGTCGTTCACAATCTTGTCCGCCGCCAATGAACTGCGTGAATCAGCGACGTTTAAAGAAAGCGACTTCGGTAATCTTCCGTTGGAGCATCTGGCACGAACCTCGAAAACGTATTCCAGCGTCGGCAGCCGCAGGAAATTTCGGCCGGGATCCCGTGGCGCAACCGAGACTGTCGGCGAATTCGCCACAACAGACAAGCTGTCCTTGCCGTAAGCGGGGTCACAAAATGTACCGGCAATCAGGACGGTTAAAGGAACCAGGCCACGCGATATTGTCCAAATCATCATTAAAGGCTACGTTATGAATGGCAAAAAACAAGTGTGAATGGTGGTCGTCCGGCCATGTGCGAGTTTTGGTCGAAGCCAATGAGTCCGATTAAACAGAGTTACAAACTGGCCAAACGGCTCGCGATAACCGTCATCGGTCTGTCCGTCCTGGCCGTCGGCATCGTGATGCTCGTCACGCCAGGGCCAGCGCTGGTGCTGATTCCGGTAGGCCTGGCGATCCTGGGCCTCGAGTTTGCCTGGGCGAGGCTTTGGCTAAAACGGCTGCGGGAAAACCTGAGCGCGCGCAACATGCGGGCTCATGGAGAACGGGCGGAGAACCACCGCCGGCGTCATATGGAATAACTGGAAAAGAAAGGAGCCGGCGCAGCGGTGGTTGCTGCCACCGGCTGCGAACCCCGGCTCCCCAGTAAAAACGGCAAAATCAATTAGGGGGAATTGCCGCCGGGCCATCCTGGCCCCGCATGCCGGCCTGTCCCTTGGCCCGCATCAGCAGCGATTCCGGCGCTTCGGGGGAGGAAGTGATTCGCCGGCAATCGCCTCCAGTAACGCCCTAACGGCCGTCAACTGGTTCTTCTGACGTGTACCCTGATGTGCGGCCGTTTATGCGAATATCAAGGTTCAGCTTGTTCGACTGCAGGACAGCGTCGATAGCGTCCGCAACGGCCACGGTGGTTGCCTGCCGGGCGAGGTTGCGGTTCGTTTCCGCGGTATCCGGGCCCGCCGGGTCTTTGCCGGCGGAATCGGCCGTTTCCGCCGCATTGGCGCTCGCCGCCAGCATTAGGGCAGCGATGATGGTGGTAATGGCTCGGGAGTTGATGTTCAGCATTTTTGGCATCCTTATGCTTTCGACAGCGCCAGCGCCGCCGGAAAAAGTCCATGGGCCTGCTAATGCACAAGCCGTGCCACCACGAAAAACCTCTTTAAAACATATACTTAAAGTATAATCCAAGCTTACGAAATTCCGTAACTTACGGAATTCCGTGACTATATTTACGAAATTCCGTATAAAAGCGGCATGCGCAACATCGAGGATTATCGCTGGCTTTTTCGCAAGGCGCCGACCATGGCGACCTCCATCGGTGCAGACGGCCGCTACCTCGATGCGAGTGACGCATTCCTCCAGCGCCTGGGGTATCAACGCGCCGACGTGATCGGCAGACGGCCGGCCGACTTCGTAACTGGGGAAAGCGCAAGACGTATCGAGGAAGAACTGCTGCCGACACTGCGGCGCACCGGCCGTCTCGAAAACAAGCCGGTCGACTTCGTGACATCGAGCGGCGAGATCGTCAACTGCCTGACCAATTCACTGGTCGAGTACGATGCGGACGGGGTGTTCTTGCGTACCGTCGCGGTCTATTCGGAACGGTCCGATCAGTCAAGAGCCGACTGGAAATATCGCCAGCTGTATCGCTCCACGCCGGCAATGCTGCACACGGTCGACGCCGACGGGTGCATCGTGACCGTCACCGACCACTGGTTGCAGAAAATGGGTTACGCGCGCGACGAGGTTGTGGGGCGCTCGATCATGGAATTTTACAGCGAGGCGGATCGCAAACGTTTCGCAGAAGGCAAGTTGCAGGACGTCATCAGTGGCGGTGAGTTCAGCAACCAGGAACGGCAGATGGTGACCAGGGGCGGGCAGGTGCTCGACCTCGTCATGTCGGCAATTTCGGACCGTGACGAGGCGGGCCGCGTATATCGCATGCTGGTCGCATCGAAAGATGTCACGGAACGCAAGCGCGCGGAGAAAAAGCTGCGCGCAACCCTGGCCGAGAATGCACGGCTCAGAAAGGAGATTGAACGGGAACGCGACTACCTGCGGGAGGAAGTCAATGTATCTATGAACTTCGGACGCATCGTCGGCAAAAGTCCCGCGCTCAAGCAAATGCTTTCCAGGGTGGAAGCCGTTGCGGAGACGCCCGCCAACGTGCTCATCCTTGGAGAATCCGGCGTCGGCAAGGAGCTGGTGGCCCGCGCGATTCATGCGCGAAGCCCGAGGTCGGAGGCGCCGCTCGTCAAGGTCAATTGTGCATCCATTCCGAAAGAACTTTTTGAAAGCGAATTCTTCGGACATGTCAAAGGGGCATTTACGGGTGCCGGACGAGACCGAATAGGCCGTTTCCAGCTGGCGGACGGCGGCACGATCTTTCTCGATGAAGTCGGTGAGATTCCAATGGACCTGCAGGGTAAGTTGCTGCGCGTTCTGCAGGAAAGCGAGTTCGAACGGGTCGGAGACGATTTTACGCGATCTGTGGATGTCCGGGTGATAGCGGCGACCAACAGGAATATCGAAGAACTCATGGTAGAGGGGAGGTTTCGCGAAGATCTTTTTTATCGCCTGAGCGTATTTCCGATCGACGTGCCGCCGCTGCGAGAGAGGTCCGATGACGTCATACAGCTTGCGCAGCACTTTCTCGAAAGCATCTGCCAGGACTTCGGACGGGTCCCGTTCAAGTTGACACAAAACCAGGCAGCGGTTATCCGGGCATATGACTGGCCCGGTAACGTGCGCGAGCTGAAAAACGTGATCGAGCGGGCCGTCGTGCTGTCCAAGGGAAACAACTTGCGACTCGATCTGTCGATGCCGGGAGCGGATCCGCCTTCGCTGGAGTCTGGCGGTGTTCGCCCGCATGACGCGCCAGATCAGGTACTGACCGACAAACAAATGCGCGACTTGCAGAAGGGAAATATAATCGTTGCGTTGCGGGCCACGGGCTGGAAGGTCTCGGGCAAGGACGGCGCCGCGGAGCTACTCGGTGTTCGGCCGACAACACTTTATGACAGGTTAAAAGCATTCGGCATCAAAAAGCCTCGTAACTGAGGCAGCACGGAAAAACCGTGCTGCATTAGGCGCGCGATAACGGCTACGGAATTGAGCGTAAACAACACACAGAGATTGTTCCTTATCGTTCTTGCATTGCTGTGCTCAGCGCCGGGGTACGCAGAGCAGGATCTGCCGATTCCGGTACAAAGCGCCCTCAACTACAGACGAATTCCGCATCATACTTTGAGCGTATACGTGGAACGTGTCGATACAGGAGAAGTCGTTCTGTCGTGGAACGATACCGAAGCACGAAATCCGGCGTCGGTCGAGAAAATGCTGACGACGCTGGTTGCGCTCGACATGCTCGGGCCGGCCTACACATGGAAAACCGAGGTGTACGCCCTCGGAGAGACAACGGACGGTGTGCTCGAAGGGGACCTTCTTCTCAAAGGATACGGCGATCCGTACCTGGTGACGGAAAGGTTTTGGCAGCTGCTGCGACGCATTCGGCAGGCGGGAATTGCAGCAATCAATGGTGATCTACTGATCGACGACAGCTACTTTACCGTCGGCGATTATGATCCTGCGGCGTTCGATCGCGAACCGCTGCGCGCCTACAACGTAGCGCCGAACGCAATGCTCACCAATTTCAAAGTCGTCAGATACTATTTCGCGCCGGACCTCGTGTCGTCACGAGTGAAAGTGCAACTGGATCCGCATCTTGCAAATGTCCTGATCGATAACAAGCTCCGGCTTGCGAATGGATCCTGCCGCGGTTACCAGCGCGGGATAACCATCACCCCGAACGAGGACATGAGCCGCATAACATTCAGCGGACGTTTTCCGAGCGGTTGTGAAATTTACGCAATGGATCGGACCGTATTGAGCCACAACGAGTTTACCTGGGGCTTGTTCAGCACGCTGTGGCAGGAATCCGGCGGCCGCATAACGGGTGAATGGAGCAGCGCGGTTGCACCGGAAGAGATCGAACCGACCATATCATTCGAATCGCTGCCGCTGTCGGAGATTATTACCAAGGTCAACAAACACAGTAACAACGTTATGGCGCGCCAGCTTCTGTTTACGCTCGGCGCCGAGTCAAACGGGTCACCGGGCACGGAAGCGTCCGGCCGCAAAGTGGTGCGCCAATGGCTTGCAGACAAAGGGTTTGATTTCGCGGAACTCAGGCTCGACAACGGCGCTGGTTTATCGCGTGAATCGAGAATGACCGCACGGCATCTTGCCGATTTGCTGCGTTACGCATACAGAAGCCCATATATGCCGGAATACCTGTCATCGCTATCGCTATCAGGGGTGGACGGCACTTTATCGCGCCGCTTTCGCAAGGGCATCCTTACAGGAATGGCGCATATGAAAACCGGCTCGCTCGATCACGTCAGTTCGATCGCCGGCTATTTTCAGGCGCGCTCGGGAAATCGTTACATTGTGGTGACGCTGCACAATCACACCGACGTTCACCGCGGTCCCGGTGAGGAAGTGCAGGAGGCGTTACTGCGCTGGCTATATGAGAAATAGGTATCGAAGCGTCGTCAATCAGCGACAGCAGTGAAGCTTGCGCATTTAATTTCTGTAGTAAACTCCGCTCCGCGCCTGATAAAGCCTGGGAGGGTCGAGGATGCGTCGCGCGTTAATACTTATTTCGCTCCTGCCATTCGTTGCGATGGCGGAAACGGCTTACGTCACCGATAATCTGCGACTCGGATTGCATCAGGCACCCGACACGAGTGACCGCGCATTCCGCACACTCGATTCGGGACAGAGTCTCGAAATAATTTCGCGTGATCGTTATTACGCGAATATCCGTTTGCCAGATGGTGTTGAAGGCTATGTGAAAGCAGCCTACCTGGTTTTCGAAAAACCGGCGAAACTCATCGTTACAGAAACACTGGGCGAAAACGAAAACCTGAAGCAGGAACTCGAAAGCATTAAAAGTGCATTCGCGGCGCCCGCGGCCACGATCGATTCACTTAAACAGCAGCTCGCTGAAAAGAATTCTGCCCTGCAGGAGAATTCGGAACGCATTGCAGAGCTATCCGCAGAAAATGAAGATTACCTCAATCGCTACGCCCAGTTTAAATATAGCCTGCCACTTAAATGGGTCGGTGGCGCGATGTTCGTTTGTGCCCTCGGCGGTTTCTTGCTCGGATTATGGTGGGTCGACTATCAGAGCCGAAAAAGACACGGCGGCATACGGGTCTATTAAAGCAAGACTGCGCCAATAACGCTCAGGCGGCGGCAACGGACATACAACCGCAAGTTCCGTTTCTCAGCGGCAACTCAGTGGCCCGGAAAAGCTCGTTGAGCTCATGCTGCGTGATGGCACCAGTGACCTTGGCCATCTGTTCCTCATCGATATGTGGCGCGAACAGGCGCAGGAACTCGACCATGTAAGATCGCATGGCCATACTCGGTCTAAAACCGATCCAGGTCGTACTCCGAGGGAACAAGCCGTTTGCCTTGATCGGCGTCAGCTTATTATGATCGTCTGGCTCGAACGCCATGCTTGCGACGATTCCGATGCCGAGACCCATCTGCACATAGGTTTTGATGACGTCCGCGTCTCGCGCCGTAAATACGACGTTTGCTTCCAGCCCCTGACTCGCGAAGGTTTTCTTCAGAGTGGTTTCGCAGTCAAAACTGAAGACATAGCTTACGAGTGGATAAGCTGCGAGGTCTTCGAACGTCAGTGCCCTGTCTAATTTTGTTAGTTCATGGCCGTTCGGAACAAGGACTATTCGATCCCAGCGGTATCCAGGTACTTTCAGCAGGTTGTTGAATAGATCAGCGGCACCGCTAGCGATCGCGAAATCGATATCGTCCTTCTTGACCATATCGGCAATCTGCTCCGATGTTCCGTGATACAAGTTGAGATTAACATTGGGATATTGTTGGCGAAGTTCGCGAATGACGCCGGGAAGCACATATCGAGCCTGGGTGTTCGTTGCAGCTATCGTCAGCGTTCCTTCCTGTTCCTGGTAAAAGTCCGCAGCCATGCGCCTGATTTGTTCGATCTCGTTCATGACCTTGCGCGCTCTTGCTACGACCTGCTCACCCGCACGAGTTACCCGACTGAGGCTCTTACCTTTGCGGCTGAATAGTTGCAGCCCGAGCTCCTCTTCGAGCAACTTGAGCTGCTTGCTGACGCCAGGTTGCGACGTGTACAGTCGATCGGCGGCGGCCGTAATGTTCAGGCCATTATCGACTATCGCTAGCAGATATTTTAGTTGTTGTAGTTTCATGCGGGCAGTCACGTCAGGTATTGCCGCCTCATACCGTAGACAACCGAACATCACAAACGTTGCAAGAAATGCGCAAATTTTTGTGAGGGGACATTTTTCTTGTAGTCTTCTCGACCAGCCTTGCGTTACAGTTACACCACATATAACGTTTTGATATAACAGTCGAAACTATGGTTCTGGCCATAATCTCTGGCGCGGCACGCGATCAGCATAAATAATCCACGGCCTGCACAAATCGACGCGTTTACTTTGCCCGTCACGGACATGAAGCGGGGTTAACGTCTTTAAATAAAGGACACATCATGATTTACGACAGCATTCTCGACACGATTGGCGACACACCCATCGTTCGGCTGAATAGAATTGCACCTGACGGTATTGAGATGTTCGTCAAGGTGGAATCGTTTAATCCGCTGGCATCGGTCAAGGACCGGCTGGCGTTCGCGATCGTCAATGACGCCGAGCGACGTGGTCTGCTCAAGCCCGGAGACACGGTCGTCGAAGCCACTTCCGGAAATACCGGCATTGCATTGGCGATGGTATGTGCGGCAAAGGGCTACGGATTTGTTGCGACTATGGCCGATTCCTTTTCTGTCGAACGACGCAAGATCATGCGCGCGCTGGGCGCCAAGGTCATCCTGACGCCGGCCGCTGAGCGTGGAACCGGCATGGTCCGCAAGGCCGAAGAGCTGGCCGAAAAACATGGCTGGTTCCTGGCCCGACAATTCGAGAATCTGGCGAACCCCGAGTATCACCGCAATACGACCGGCCCGGAGATTCTCAGGGATTTTGCCGGAAAGCGCCTCGATTACTGGGTCACCGGATATGGCACCGGCGGCACGATGACGGGCGCGGGAGAAGTCATCAAGCTCGCGAGGCCCGACTGCACGATCGTCGCAACGGAACCCGCGGGCGCATCCCTGCTCGCCGGCAAAGATTGGAATCCGCACAAGATCCAGGGGTGGACGCCGGACTTCATTCCCGATGTCCTGAATCGCGATGTTTATGACGAGCTCATCCCGGTAACGGACGAACGGGCCATCGAGGTGGCGAAGCGCCTGGCCGCCGAGGAAGGAATATTCGTCGGTATTTCATCCGGGGCTACGCTGGCCGCGGCCTTCGAGGCCGCGGCGAAAGCGGACACGGGCTCGGTAATCCTGGCCATGTTGCCGGATACCGGCGAGCGCTACCTGAGCACACCGCTGTTCGAGGGCGTCAATGAAGGCTCGGACGACGAATGGCTGCAGTCGCTGGCCGCCTGACCGGGCCGGCGTTGCTACTGCAACTGCCTGAAAGAAAAAGTAAAATCGTTGGAGATCGCATAATCCGCTGAGACCTGAGTCACAGCGAAATTGCCGCATGCATGGCATTGTCGCCACTGATGCCCGAGCCGTTTCTGGCGCCGGGCGGGGGTTGCCATGGTCGCGGAAATAGATGATTTCCTGACACGCAAGAATATCAGCACAGCCAAGGGGCTCCTGCAGTCCCTCGTGCCTCGTGCCCAGTTCTTCTGTTTTTATGATCTCGCGAGAACCTGTGTCTGGAGCAGCAACGGGACTGACGATTTCGAAATCAACAATTTCGTGACTGAGCTGTCCGAGGGGATACTCAATGGCACGGATTCCCAGTCGACGATGCTGCGCCGCGCACTGCCCTCTGGAAGAACCGTACTGGTATTGCCGGTATTCGGCGGCCAGCCCACAAGTCTCGGCATACTCGTAACGGCATTTTCCAAAAATGCTGCCATGTCCTCCTCATTCGATCCGGACACGTTGCAGAATACCCTGCTGCCTGCAGTCCAGGTAATCGGAGAAACGTTTCGCCTGCAGCAGGAATTGAGACTGGCCGAGGAGGGGACCCGCAATTTCGACAAGGAACTCGCATTCGTCTACCAGGTCGACGAGAAGCTGCACGGTGCGTCACGCAGTCACGCGAGTCTCGGGCAGCTCATAGGACAAAGCGGACGCTTCCTGAATATCGCCTACAGCATTCTTCTTATGCCCTCAAAGAGGATCAGAATCAGTGCCACGCACTCGAGCTGGAAGGATGTCAATCGAAAGACACTCGACAAATACCTGATCGACAAATTGCTCCCGGAACTCGAGGGCCAGCGCATGCCGATCATTTACGAGATCCCGGCGGTAGACGGATCGGATAATCCGTGGGAACGCGGTTACCAGGTGCTGCTCTGCCCGATATTCGATAACGCCGGAAACGTCGAGGGAATGCTGGCGCAAATGGGCCGGGTCAATAACAAGCCATTTGACCGCTCACACATTCGATTCATGTCGCACATCGCACGCAAGGTCGAATATGTCGTAGAACAGTCGTTTGATGGCATGACGGGCCTGATGAACCGGGCGGGATTCGAGACGCAACTTCACGAATCGAGTATTGCCCTGACGGAAACAGAAGACTCTCACCAGATAATCTGTTTCGACATCGATAACCTGCAATTGGTAAACGATACCTTCGGCCACAAAGCCGGCGACGAAATCATCATACGATTTGCGCAGTTACTCGAACGGTTTTTGCCCAAAAACGCTGTGGCCACACGCCTGACGGAGGATGATTTCGTCATTCTCATGACGCACAGCACATCCGCCCAGGCAGTCAAACTCGCGGAAAAGATTCGCAGTAGCAGCGATGAACTGGGATATCTGCAAGGCGACAAGTCGTTGCAGGTAACCGTCAGTGCCGGTATTGCAGAGTTCTCGAGCCTATCCGAGGAAGGCACTGCCCTGACCGCCGCGAGACTGGCATGTGATCTCGCCAAGGATCACGGCAGGGACCGGGTCGAGATATACGAGGACGAAAATCAAAGTGCAATTCGCCGTTATGACGACATGCATCTCGTTTCACAGATCCAGCAGGCGCTCGACTCAAACAGTTTCAACATGCTGGCGCAGCCAATCGTCTCTTTGGCGGGCCGGGATGAGAAAAAGCGTTTCGAGATCTTGTTGCGCATGAATGACAATCTGGGCAACCCGGTGGCTTCCAACGCACTGTTCTCCGCTGCCGAACGCTACCAGCTCATGCCGCAGATTGACCGCTGGGTCGTGTCGAACACGCTCGCGCGCTTGTCCGCGCATAATGATTATCTAAAGGATAACGAGGCGATATTCGCGATCAACCTGTCCGGCCAGTCACTCGGTGACGATGAAATTCTGAATTTCATCGAAGAGGAGATGGACGCGAACGGCGTCCCGTGGACGTCGCTGTGCTTCGAGGTAACGGAATCGGCCGCGGTATCGAACCTCAAAAAGGCACAGGCATTCATAGATGCGCTGAGAAAGAGAGGATGCAGGTTTTCCCTCGACGATTTCGGCGCCGGACTGAGTTCTTTCGCCTATCTGAAAAATTTCGAAGTCGATACGCTAAAAATCGACGGCAGCTTCATCCGCGACATCACGGAGAACCGCATCTCCGAATCCATGGTCGCTGCCATCACCCAGGTCGCCAAGGTTATGGGTCTCGAAACTGTTGCCGAGTATGTCGAGAATGCCGAAACCAGGGCGCTGGTCACCAAGCTCGGCGTCGATTGTGCGCAGGGTTTCGGGATTGGCAAACCGGTTGCGCTGGACGACGTCCTCCTGACTCTGGCCGACCAGCCGCAAAGCTTCGCCGGTTGAAACGCACGCCGGGGCCCCGCCCCGCGTCCCCTGAACCTCATTTAGAGGTACCCTTGGGCGGATGGCTGCGACCGGGAAAAGCAGGATAGAAAAATCCACCGCGAAATTACCCGCAGAATTGCAGCAGGTAGTCGCAAAGTGGACGGATCGTCTCGAGCGGCAGGGTGCGGAATTGCCCGGGCGACGACGCGATCTCGATACGCTGTTGCGCCTTGTTGCGACGAGCGATTTCGCCGGCAAGGTGCTGCTGCGTCAGTGGGACTGGTTCCAGTCTGCGCTGTCGGCAAGTGAACTGTCGGGCCCGCCGCGTGCCGCGGTCCTGCGGGAATTCATGGATGAGCTGGGTTCCGTCGATGCTGATGCCGAATTGGCCAAGTCACGCCTGCGGCGGTTTCGTAACCGCCAGCTGGCGCATGTCCTGTGGCGTTGCGCTGACGGATCCGCAAGCCTGGAGGAATCACTTGCCTCCTTGTCCGCTCTTGCCGACGGGTTGATCCAGGCCGCGGCAAGCTGCGCCGAGCGCGGGCTCGCGGCTCGATTCGGCCAGCCCAGAAATCGCGATGGCCGGCCGATTCCCCTTGTCGTACTCGCGATGGGCAAGCTGGGTGGCTTCGAGCTGAATTTCTCCTCCGATGTCGACCTGGTGTTCCTTTACCGGGAAGAAGGCGAAACCGACGGACCACGAGTCTTGAGCGCGCACGAATATTTCACACGCCAGACACGGCAGATCGTAGCGCTTCTCGAAGAGGTAACCGCCGACGGATTCGTGTATCGGGTGGACACGCGATTGCGACCGTTCGGTGCGAGCGGACCACCGGTTACCAGTTTTGCTTCCCTGGAGTCCTACCTTCTGCAACACGGCCGCGGATGGGAACGGTATGCGTATATCAAGGCCAGGGCCGTCAGTCCCGCCAAGGATCAGGCGACGATCGAGGAACTGATGAGGGACATCGTCGAACCGTTTGTTTACCGCCGTTATCTCGACTATGGCGTTTTCGAGTCGCTGCGCGACATGAAAGCGCTGATCTCGGCCGAAGTGCAAAAGCGTGAACTTGCATCGAACATCAAGCTCGGTCCCGGTGGTATTCGCGAAATCGAGTTTATTGCGCAGTCCCTGCAGCTGGTGCGCGGCGGCGGCGATCAGGCCTTGCGAAGTCCGGAGATACAGAAAGTCTTGCCGGCTCTGGCGAGCAAGAAAGGACTGTCGACGTCAACCGTCAGCGAACTGCTGGACGCCTACCGGTTGCTGCGCAAGCTCGAAAATGCAATGCAGGCAATTCACGATCGTCAGACACACGAAGTGCCACGAGACCCAGTGGACCAACAGCGGCTTGCAATCGCGCTGGATTACGGCTCCTGGCAGGCATTGGCCGACGATCTCGATGCGCGGCGGCAGCTGGTCAGCAAGCATTTCGAAGATCTGCTGTTCAGCACGGAAGAAGGGCCAGCGCAGTCCAGCCTTGCCAGCGAACTAATGGCACTGTGGGAAAGCAACGCTTCGGCCGAGCAATGGCAGGCAGTTCTGCAGGCGAACGAGTACCGCGAAGACGAAATGCTGGCCGGGACCGTCACAAAATTTGCGGCCGAAACAGTGAAACGGCAGGTAGACAAAACGGCAGAGCGGCGCCTTGCCCGCTTCATGCCGCTCCTGGTACTGCAACTGCGCGACCGACAGTTTCCGAACCTGGTTCTGGAGCGCATTCTCAGAATTATCGGCCAGATCATGCGGCGCAGTGCCTACGTGTCCCTGCTGATAGAGAATCCCGCTGTTCTCGGTCGACTGGTCGGCCTGTGCGAAAGAAGTGCCTACCTGGCGCAGGAAATCGCACGTTATCCGTTGCTGCTGGACGAACTGTTCGACCCGCGATTGCATTCCGAGGCGATCACGGCCGCCACTATGCGCGAGGATCTCGAACAACGTATAAGAAGCACCGATGACGCCGACAGCGAGCGGCAGATCGAAATACTCGGGCAATTCCAGCGAGCCTGTCTGTTTCGCATCGCGGTAGCCGATCACAGTGGCAATCTGCCGATCATGAAAGTCAGCGACAGGCTGACGGAGCTCGCCGAAATCGTGCTGGTTCGCGCATTGGAAATAGCCTGGTCCGACCTCACAAAGAAACACGGCGTGCCGACCTGCACCACGGGCCAGGCCACGCGGCGAGCCGGCTTTGGCGTCATCGGCTATGGCAAGCTGGGCGGGATGGAATTATCGTATCGGTCCGACCTGGATCTCGTGTTCCTGCATGACTCGAGTGGACAGACACAGGAAACCGACGGCAAAAGCCCCCTGGAAAACAGCATGTTCTTCGGCCGTCTCGTTCGACGCTTGACCCACTTTCTGACCACGCAGACGGCATCCGGCGCCTTGTACGAAGTTGACACGCGCCTGAGACCCAGCGGTCGCTCCGGCCTGCTGGTCAGCAGCATCGAAGGTTTCGAACGCTACCAGGAAGACAATGCCTGGACCTGGGAACACCAGGCGTTGCTGCGCAGCCGACCGGTCGCCGGCAGCGCGGCAGTCGCGCGAGAGTTCGAACGGATACGCTCCGAGACGCTGCGTCGCAGGGTGCGGCGCGAGACCCTCCTCGAGGACGTCCTGTCGATGCGTGGAAAAATGCGTAAACAGCTCGACAAGAGCAGCGAGCGGGACTTCGACCTGAAGCAGGGCGAGGGGGGTATAGGCGATATCGAATTCCTGGTGCAATACCTCGTATTGCAGAATGCCGACGAGCATCCCGCGGTCATTCACTATCCGGACAATATCCGGCAACTGGGAACGCTGGGTGCCGCGGGCTGCCTGCCGGAATCCGAGGTGGTGCAATTGCAGGAGATCTACAAAGCCTACCGCCTGCGCCTGCACCGGCTCGCACTCGACGAGAAGCCACCGCTGGTTTCGAGCGAAGAGTTTCCGGAGGAACGCGAATTTGTCGCGCGCATCTGGCAGCGGGAGCTCGCCGCGGGTTGAGGGCAGAGGCCCCCGGTGCTTCTCGCCGCCGGGCAGCTTGGCCTATAATTCCGCAAGTTTCGCAGGAGGACAGGCGCAAGATGGCCGAGAAAGCAGGAACAGCCACAGAAAAACTGATCGCAGCCAATGCGCAGCATCGCTACGGCGTGCACCGGGACGATGTGCCGCTCTCCTGCCCGATGCCCGGGATGTACCTGTGGAATTCCCATCCCAAAGTCTATTTGCCGATCGAGGAAAGCGGTGAGGCAAAATGTCCGTATTGCGGCGCAGAATTCTTCCTTGAAGACGCAGCGGAATAAGGCATAAACTGGCCCGATCTGGCGGATAAAATCCGCAAAAAGTTCGTTAATCATAGCTAACTTCTTAAAAGTCACGATTTTCCGGATTTTTTCCTAGGAAAACTCAAAAAAATTTTTCCAAAAAATTATCTTGTAAAATCTGGTAAATAAAAGTTATTTGCATCGAAAATCGTTCAATTTCGGGTAAATCGCTGTTTCGGTCTTTTCCCCGGGAGGGGATCAGGGAACAAAGGGCGCCAAAAGGCCTCGGCGAGGCGCTCTCGGGCTCAGGACGGGGAAGTGAAATGCCGCATACTGCGGATAAAATCGGCTAATTTGGCTATAATTGGCGGTAAAATCTGTTAAATTCGAAAATCCGCCGAAAATACCTGGTCAATTCGCTGGTTCACGCTGGCGAGGCGTATCAGGCCCATCGCTGCCGGATCACGGACCCGCTGCCCCCAGCGCACATCGGCCACTTTCTTTCCCAGGAACCTGCCGACAGCCTCCGGGTACACGTTGATCGTCAAATCGCGACTCAGGTATGGGCCCGTGCGGTCGGGATTCGAACTGGCATACAGCCCGATCACCGGGGTGCCCGCCGCCGTCGCCATGTGCGCCGGACCGGAATCCGGACAAATCAGCACACGGCTGATACACAGCAGGGCGAACAGTTCCTTCAGGCTGGTCTTGCCGATCAGGTTCACCAGGTCCTCGTTACACAGCCTGCTGATGGTATGGCCGTACTCCAGTTCCATCTCGGAGTTACCCCCCGTGAGGATTACCGTGCAATCGAATTTATTGCGGGCGTGATTGGCCGCGGCCGCATAATTTTCGGCGCTCCAGTTACGGTAATTCCTGGAGCGCAGGCTGCTACACGGGCTGATCACGAGGATCGGCCGCTCGGCCGATTGATACCTGGCGGCGAAGTCCCGGTGTGCTGCGGACAATGGAATGTCCCAGCGCAATTCACGTTCCGGGATCCCGATGTGGCGGGCAAAGCCCATCATTGCTTGCAACGCGTGTTCGCGCGGTGCCGCGTCGATGCGCCGGTTCGTAAACAACCATTGAAAATCGCGTGCGCGCGCGAAATCGAAACCGAGCCGCACGGGTGTCGGGATAAGCCTGCACAAAAGGTTTGCACGTAACGAAGCGTGCATGCAAAGCGCGATATCGAATACGCGACCCGCCAGCTGCCGGCGAACCTCGGCGTAAGCGCCACGGCCTTTGGATTTATCGAAAATGATAAACTCGATATCCGGAATATCCGCCATCAGATTGGCTTCAGTTTTGCCGATAATCCAGGTGATCCGCGTTTCCGGCCAGGTGTCCTGAATGGCGCGGATGACGGCGAGCGCATGGCAGGTATCGCCAATTGCGGACAGACGGACGACACAAATATTCTCTGGTGGCGTTTGCTCGAACATCCTTGCTGGACCAGGTTATCGAAAATGCCGAGAAGAGGCTTTAAAGCTTGAGCGACACTGTCGAGAAGACCAGAAACGGCGCAATCCTATACGATACTGCGATCATCAACCAGATTTCCGAACGCGCGTTTCACGCAAATGGCTGGCCGGTGGTGCAACCGATACAGGGGCCACTGCGTTCGGCTGGTCGTGGCAAGACACTGATTGTCAGCGATGGCAAGCACGAATTCGTGCTGCGTCACTACATTCGCGGCGGACTGCCGGGACGCCTGATACGTGATTCATACCTCTGGTTCGGCGAACGCCAGACCCGTTCGTTCGCCGAATGGTACCTTCTCGCCAGAATGCAGTCGCTCGGCCTGCCCGTGCCGCGTCCGGCGGCCGCCAGGTATTGCCGCTCGGGTCTTTTTTATACGGCAGACCTGCTGACCGTTCGGCTTCCGAATATTCGATCATTGGCGGAACGCCTGACAGAAATGCCGGGCGATGAGAAATTCTGGCAGAGCCTCGGCACCGACCTGCATCGCTTTCATGCGGCGGGCGTCAATCATGTGGACCTGAATGCCTACAACCTGCAAATAGGTGAAGATGACAGGATGCTTCTCCTCGATTTCGATCGTGGAAAAATCATGTCGCCCGGTCCGTGGAAACAGAAAAACCTCGCGCGATTGCACCGGTCATTGCGCAAGATCAAGGAGGCGGACAACCGCATTCACTATTCGGAAGCGCATTGGAACCAGCTTCTGGAGGGTTACTTCAGTGCGTCGAGATCGGCGTAAACGTCGGGCAGGCTTTCGGGTCGGTTCTTGAATTTTCGGTGCACCCAGTAATACTGTTCCGGGCATCGGCGAATATGCTCTTCGATGATCCCCATGATCTCTTTAGTGTCCTCGATCGGATCATCGCTCGGTACGCCCTCAATCGGCGGCAAAATGCGCAATTCGTAGCCGCCCTGCGGCAATCGCCTGGGCAAGAAGGGAATGATTTTCGCGTGCCCCAATTTGGCGAGAGTTGTTGTTGCGGTGTTTGTCATCGCCGGGACACCAAAAAAAGGAATCAGCGCCGACTGTTTCAGATGATAACTTTGATCCGGCGCGTACCAGACCGGCACCCCGTCGCGCAGACTTCGCACCATTCTTTTAATGTCATTCTTGTCAATGAGGCGTCGCACTGATTTTTCGCGAGTACCAGCAAGAATCTCGGTCGTGAAAGGACTTCGAAAACGCCGGAACACGGCGTCGAATGGCGGACTCTGTAAGCTGAATGCGCGGCCGCTGGCCTCTAGCGTCGTGAAATGAGCACACAGGAGAATGACCCCGTAACCCTCGGCGAGTGTGCGCGCAACGTTCTCCACACCTGTGACGTGCGTAATCGCCAGCATCTTCTTGTCGGAAGCCCAGCGACCAAGCGCCATCTCCATCAACGAGGCGCCCAGCGCTTCGAAGTGCTGCAGGGCCAGTTTGTCACGCTCCTCTTCGCTAAGTTCCGGAAAGCATAATTGGATATTGCGCCTGGTAATCGCGCGACGTTTTCCAGCGAGGCGATGTGCCATGGCACCGATAGCCTTGCCGAGCCGAATCTGCCATGCAAACGGCAGCAGGCAGGTGAGGCGCAGCAATCCCAGGCCGATCCACGTCGGCCAGTATTTCGGTGCCCAGTAAGATCGAAGCGGCTGCCGCTCAAGCTGCGCCATGTTACATCGAGCTCTTGTCCATTATGCGACGCGAGTTTATAGGGCTGGCGGACATGACGCCAACAACCCGAACGACTGGCGAAAACCGAGCGCTTGCCGGTTACGGATTATTCAGACATGCCGTCGGCGTAGGCATCGTTGTCGCTATCGAACGCAATATCCGCAGCGTCAACCCCCGAAATGTCGACCGAGGCTTCGTCGGTCTGAATTCCGACGTGAAACACCGCGAAACCTGGCATGACCACCTGGTTCCTTGCCATGCCGATGATGCGGCCGGAATGGGGTGAATAAAGCTTGGTGCTGGCGTTGTTCATCGGGTCGGTGATACTGCCGAGCAGGTCTCCTTGCCGAACAGTACTACCAAGCGTGACGTCGGCGAGCAAAATACCGCCACGATTGGCGCGTACCCAGGTCGAACGGTAATAAACCGGCTCGGGTTCACCCCATAGCCGGATCTTCTTTACCATGCCGAGCGTGTTCAACAGTGTTTCGATTCCTTTCACGCCGTGTTTGACATCTTTGAGTTCCAGTTCGGATGGTCCACCCGCCTCGAGAGTTACCGTGGGAATGCCGGCAGCAGTCGCAGCGAAGCGAAGTGTGCCTTCCGCTGGTTCACTATGCAGGATTACGGTTGCACCGAATCCCTGGGTCAAAGTGACGACGTCAGGATCACGCAGGTCCGCGCGCAGTTGCGGAAGATTTGCGCGCTCGAATGAACCTGTGTGCAAATCGATCAACGCATCGCAGTGTTGAATAATTTCGGTGAAGAAGGAATACGCGATTCTCGATGCAGCGCTGCCGCTCGGATTGCCGGGAAAGTAACGGTTCAGGTCACGCCGGTCGGGCAGGTATCGGGAACCACGACGGAATCCCTGCAAATTAACTATCGGTACGCCAAGCACAGCGCCGGATAATTTTTCCGCGTTCAGATCGTGCATTACCCGGCGCACCATTTCTATACCGTTAAGTTCATCGCCGTGTACCGCGGCAGTGAGGCAGAGCGTCGGTCCGGCAAATTTGCCGTTGACGATGAGAACCGGCGTGGATACCGGCACGCCTTCGAACAGTTCAGTGGCCGCCCAGGAGATGCGTTGGCTGCTATTTGGATAAATGTTTGTGCCTAGAATGGTCAGCGTTTGGGCAATACCATCGGCGGTGGTTACCGCATCCGCTAGCGGAACTACCGGGATATCCGCTATGTGACCTGCTGCGTCGCGAGAATGGTCGGATTCAGGGACAATCTCGCTTGGTGGTGTGGCCGTCTCCTCCGTGGCCGCGGCGCGCCATGCGAGGCTCACGCCGAACAAGGCGACCGTGAGGGCCAAAGCGAAAGGGAGGCGCCTGATTGAAAAGTTGAGCTTAGTCATGTTTATGTATGCATGGCTGCCAGGCCAAGCGGCAATTGAAAGTCGACTCCCGCTTGCGTCAAAATATCAAGACAGTTAGAAAATTTCTGTGAACTATTCAAGCATTTAGCATTGATTTCTCGATTGAACCATAAATGTGCCAAATGACAAGCAAATTCGCAAAAACCACAGTCTTTATGCTGATTTTGCTGGTCACGGGAGCGGCAAACGCAAACGACGAAGCGCACTTTCCAAGGCCTAAGGAACTCCAGCGGGATGTCGACTTCTGGATATCGATATTCACTCGTTACACGACTCGCGAAGGCGTGCTGCATGACAGTCGGAATCTCGCGGTCGTATACGAAAAAATAGATTTGCCGGAAGATGCAAGTCGACGAACACGGAACAAGTTAAGCAAAGAGCGGCGCGAGTATTACAAGAAGATTTTGCGTACTCTCGCAAATGGCAAGCGCGATAATCTCAGCGCCGATGAATACCGCGTACTGGAGATGTGGCCGGCCGATGTCAGCAACAAGGAACTTTCTGCCGCGGTGAGCCGCATAAGATTCCAGCTCGGCTTGTCGGATCGGTTTCGCCAGGGTCTGGTGCGGTCAGGCCTGTGGCGCGATCATGTGAATTCCGAGTTCAGCCGGCTCGGAGTGCCGATAGCGCTTGCAGCGCTACCTCACGTCGAATCATCTTATAACCCGGACGCGCGCTCTCATGTCGGTGCTTCGGGAATCTGGCAATTTACACGAAGTACCGGCCGTCGATTTTTGCAGGTCGACCATATTCTCGACGAACGAAACGATCCGTTCCTGGCGACGACTGCTGCCGGGCAGTTGCTAGCGTACAACTATTCGATTACCGGCAACTGGCCCATGGCCATTACTGCATACAATCACGGGTTGTCAGGAGCCCGCCGGGCAATGCGTCAGTTCGGTGATAACGCGTACGCGGAAATATTTCGTAATTACAAGAGCAGGACCTTCGGTTTTGCGTCTCGAAACTTCTATGTCGCATTCCTGGCAGCAATGCACGTAGATCAGGATCCACAGCGTTATTTCCCCGGCGTTGTTCCAGAAGATCCTATCGATTACGCGCTGATGCCGCTCCCGGCATACATACCTGCCGACAAACTTGCAGCCACTCTCGAAATTCGGCAACGCGATCTCGCTACACATAACCCGGCGGTACAGCCTGCCGTGTGGGAGGGCACCAAATACCTGCCCAAGAATTACGTCCTCAGATTGCCAAACGATATGTTGAGCGCTTCCTTGCCTCAACTTGTCGCGAACCTTTCCGCCGATGCGATTTTTGATAACCAACTGCCAGATCTGTTTCACACAATCAGGCGAGGCGACACCTTGTCGGAAATCGCGGCCGAATACGATACGAGAGTGTCGACCCTGATGGCCTTAAACAATTTGCACAACAGCAATCGTATCAGGGCGGGTCAGCAACTGCGCCTGCCCGCGGCAGGGCCGGCACCGCTCCAGGTTGCTGCGGCAGCGGCTCCCGTGACGCTACCGCCACCGACTGCCGCTATCGCTGATGCGCCGGCAATCGACGAAGCAACGGTTCGGGCTGCAAGTGCGCTCGAGGAACCGGAGGTGCCGTTCGTTCTCGCCGATCAGGTCGGCCAGTTCATCGGTACTCTGCAGGCGTCGTTGCTTTCCGATCCAAGTGACTACACCGTTGCTGCGGATAACACCATCGAGGTGCATCCTCTCGAAACCCTGGGTCACTACGCTGACTGGCTCGGTGTCAAGACGCAGCGACTCAGGGACATCAACGGCCTCGCGTTCAGGACTCCTGTTGAAGTCGGCAATCGAATCAAAATCGATCTCAGCAAAGTCGACGCAGATTCATTCGAGAATCTTCGGGCCGCCTACCACAAAGAACAGCAGGATAGGTTCTTCCGAAACTACACGATTACCGGTATTACAGAACACGTTGTGAGGCGCGGTGAGTCGGTCTGGATTCTGGCGCTCAGGAAATATGATGTCCCCGTATGGCTGTTTCGCCAATACAATCCGGAACTCGATTTACACAACGTGCAGCGTGGCATGCGCCTTAATTTCCCGATCCTCGTGAGCAACAAGGCCGGTTAATCGGCATGCGGCCGGGTCTTTATCTCATTCGGCTGCTTCCGGTTCTTCTCGTAACAGTTGCCTCGATGGCTTACGTTGGCCATGTCGAAGGCGCCGATGCATACGTCGCAAGAAACATCATGCCGATGCTGATTGTCATCGTCCTGTCGGCCGTGACCCTGTATAGAGGAGGTGGAAGCTGGACTGGCGCCGGTTGGCGCTGGCCACTGGGGACACTGGGATTCGCGATACCGGCGCTTGGACTATCACTTTACCTTCACTATGGTTATGCGGTGGGTCTCGAGGGCATGTTCGACGAAGCCATCTATCCGTTGCAGCTGTTCAGATACCTGCCTGCCTATACGATAGTCGCCGGGGCGATTGGTTTTGCCATTGGCTGGATCGTGGGGCGAAACATCTAGCGGCAGCGTGCAAACTCCGCCGGACATTATGCAAGCCGCCCGCTGTATCGTGCACAATTCCGTTTTCACGCCGTCAACGGTTTGGTAATCTGCCGGGAAACCGGGGATGCTGATGAAATCACGTAGACAGCTCGCGCTCAGCACTGGCATGGCAACATTGCTGGCGGGCCTTGGCCTTAGCTACTCGCCCGCGATTGCCGGGGATTTTCCGATAGCCGAAAAGGTTGTCGTCGAAAAATCAAAGCGAAAGTTGCACCTGATCAAGAATGATGAAACGTTCCGGACGTTCGACATCGCACTCGGCATCGAACCGGTTGGCGACAAGGAGCGTGAGGGGGATCAGAAGACGCCCGAGGGTCTTTACTCACTGGATATTCGCTATGCGGAAAGCGATTTTTTCCTGGCCATTCACATCTCGTATCCTGACGCAGAAGATCGTGCACATGCCAGGTACAACGGTTTCGATCCGGGTGGCCAGATCATGATACACGGACAGCCGAATGTGCCGACCTATTCCGCTGCCTATTACCGAACCCAGGACTGGACCAACGGCTGTATCGCAGTTTCCAATTCAGACATGATCGATATCTGGCTCATGACCAAGAACCATACGCCGATCGAAATCCTGCCCTGAAAGTTGATTAGCAAGGAAGAACGTTGGAACACGCGAAGATAGTCACGGGCAGTTCCCTGCGCGCCGACAGTGATGAAACGGTTGATGCCGAGGTTTGGCCGGAAGGCAGTCTCGAAGTCCTGTCGCAGGTCGAGATGGAGCAACTCAGGCAACATGGCGAAGGCGGGTTGCACGAGGTTTTGCGGCGTTCCATCCTGGCAGTGCTGAATACCGGCTCTGACCTCGATGATACGAGGGCGGTACTGGAGAAATACAAGGACTTCGAAGTCGGATTCCTGCAACAGGATCGCGGGCTGCAGGTAACGCTTAAGGGCGCGCCGGCAACCGCTTTCGTTGACGGAAAGATGATTCGCGGTACTCGCGAACTGTTGTTCGCTGTACTTCGCGATATCGTTTATACGAACCACGAATTACACGAGGGCGGCCGCTTTCACCTGAGAACCTCTCCTAACATAAGTAACGCAATCTTCCACATTCTGCGCAATGCAAGAGTCCTGGAGTCGCCCAGCCGACCGAACCTCGTTATCTGCTGGGGCGGTCACGCGATAAGCAGGGAAGAATACGATTACACCAAGAAAGTCGGCTACGAACTGGGATTGCGCGGGCTGAATGTGTGCACGGGATGCGGTCCGGGCGCTATGAAGGGGCCGATGAAGGGTGCAACCATCGGTCACGCCAAGCAACGCATTCACGACGGCCGCTATATCGGCATTACGGAACCCGGAATTATCGCAGCCGAGTCACCAAACCCGATCGTCAACTCCCTGGTCATCATGCCGGACATGGAAAAGCGCCTCGAAGCGTTCGTGCGCATCGCGCATGGCGTCGTGGTATTTCCCGGCGGCGTCGGCACAACCGAGGAAATACTCTACCTGCTGGGAATCTTGCTGCATCCCGATAATAGCGAACTTCCCTTGCCCGTAATCATGACGGGACCGAAGGAATCCGAATCATATTTTGGGCAAGTAGACGAGTTCTTATCGGAGACGCTTGGATCGCAGGCCAGGAAGCGTTACAAGATCATCATCGACGATCCCGAGCGAGTAGCGCGGCAGATCTCCGCGGGCGTCGATGATGTCCGGCGATTCCGCAAGAGAAATGGTGAAGCTTATTATTTCAACTGGCGTCTGAATATCGACGAGGCGTTTCAAAAGCCGTTCAAGGCTACGCATGAAACCATGCGCACGCTGGAGTTAACGACTGAGCTGCCAGTGCACGATCTTGCCGTCAACCTTCGCCGGGTCTTCTCCGGAATCGTGTCTGGAAATGTACGCGACGACACCATGGCAGAAATCGAAAAGCATGGGCCTTTCGAAATCAGTGGCTCGCGTCAATTAATGCGGTTACTCGACAGTTTGTTGTCTGGTTTTGTCAAACATGGCCGGATGAAGCTGGCGAGAGAGGCATACGCACCGTGTTATCGCGTAGTGAAATAGCGACGACGCGGCGTTTGGGTGAAGCAAGTCAATGGTTCCGCATTTAGTAAAAAAGGCTTTAAAGCATGCCGAACCGGCCCCCTTCATTAAGTAAAAATAAACCGTAACGTATTGAAATATAATGGGAAAACCACTGTGTGCACTGTGATGTAGTTCCTGTGCCCGGGCTTGCTAGCGACGTAGCATCTGCTCAAAGGATTAAAAGAGCAGACGCTTATGCAGGATAGCAAAGAGATTACCTGGGCTAGCGATTACAGTGCAGACGAAGAAGGCGATTCGAAAGTAAACGATCGGGACGTCAACGTGCACGCCGGCGACAAATCCGACGCAGATGGCTGGCAACAATATCGCAGGTGGATTTCCAAAGCACCCGCACCGCGAAGTCGGCGCGCCGGTGTCGACTCGTCGCTTTACACATGGAAGGGTTATCGCAACTGGACCGAACAAGTTAAGCGCAATTGGTCCGAAAGCTAAACCAGATCCCCGCCTCCACCTTTCCAAACTTTCATTGCATTTGGTAATGATGTGATACAAGTCACGTATACTTGTGTGCGCTTTATTTACATGCATGAAAAACGGACCGAATCGCATCACGATCGTCCATTAAAACTCTGAAAAAGTTCGAACCCGTTCTCTATTTTACGAATTAGTCACTACAGACCAGGAGCTTGTAAAGCAAGCTGTGACCTGTCTCACGGTGACTGCAAACCAACCAGATTATAGTCGCGCCTAATGGACAACACTCTTGAACACGGAAGTATGTCAAACAAGTCCGTAGCAAAAGAATCACCGGTCGCGGCGCTCAAAGACGATACGGCACGCCAACGATGGGAGTACTTCCATCGCGCTATTGCTCACGCCAAACAGTCGAATTTCAGCGCACTACAGGATTCGGATTCAGACGCTGGTGAGGCCAAAGCTCCGCGCCCAAATCTATCGATTGCGCGTTAAGTGCCGAGGACCTGTCGCACATGGAATGCCTGATCCAGTATCTTGATGAAATCGAAGATCTCATCTATGCGGTCGCGCTGAAAGCCGAACGCATCCTCATGGCAACAAAATTCTTCCTGTTCATGTCGGTTGCAGCCGCCCTGCAGGTAACCGGTGTTTTGGTGGCACTAAGATATCCGCCGATCGCACTGGCGATGGCGTCATTGCTGGCCGTCGGGATGCTGTATCACGGCGCTGTCAATCATTCCCCAAAGGCATACGCCACTTAATAATCTCCTTCGGGACAGTCTGCACAAGACTTGAAAATCGTGGCGCAGCCACTATCGTGTCTGTCCGCGCGGGCAACGTAGCATTGCCGCAGTCTCGAGCAGATTCAGGAGTATGTCCAGGTGAGCGCCAACAAAGACCGGGAGACGCTGGGATTCCAGACCGAAGTCCGGCAGCTGCTGCAGTTGATGATTCATTCGCTGTACAGCAACAAAGAAATTTTCCTCAGAGAACTGATTTCAAACGCCTCCGATGCAGCGGACAAGCTCAGGTTCGAGGCACTGGCCGATCCCGCGATGCTGGAAGACAGTGCGGACCTGGAAATCAGGGTCGCGGTAGACCCGGCAGCCAAAACGATATGCGTTACCGACAACGGCATCGGCATGTCTCGTGACGAACTGGCGGAGAACCTCGGCACCATTGCCAAGTCCGGCACGGCCGAATTTCTGCAACAGATGACCGGCGACGCAACAAAGGACGCGAGGCTGATAGGCCAATTCGGCGTCGGCTTTTACTCATCGTTCATCGTTGCAGATAAAGTTGTAGTCAAGACGCGAAGGGCTGGCCTGGCGGCAAGCGAGGGCGTCCACTGGGAATCCGATGGACAGGGAGAATTTACAATAGAGTCGGCCGATGTCGAGAAGCGCGGCACGACCGTTACCTTGCACCTTAAGGATGCCGAAGCGGAGTTTGCCGATGCAGTGCGGCTGGATTCACTGATTCGAAAATATTCAGACCACATCGGATTTCCCGTTCTGTTGCAGGACCTGGGCGACGCGGAGAGCGAACCCAGAACAGTGAATTCCGCAACTGCTTTGTGGACGCGCTCGCGTTCCGATGTCAATGACGACGAATATAGGGAGTTCTACAAGCATATATCCCACGACTTCGTCGACCCGCTCTGCTGGAGCCATAACCGGGTAGAGGGCAAAAGAGAGTATACGAACCTCCTGTACATACCATCGAGAGCACCATTCGACCTGTGGAACAGGGAGGCACCGAGGGGGCTGAAACTCTACGTGCAACGCGTCTTTATCATGGATGACGCTGAACAGTTTCTGCCTTTGTACCTGCGCTTCGTTAAAGGAATTATCGACTCCTCGGATTTGCCACTGAATATTTCGAGGGAACTCCTGCAGCAGAATCCGGATCTCGATGCCATGCGTGGTGCATTGACACGACGCGTGCTGGACATGCTGCAAAAGATGTCGACGAACGAAGCGAGCGATTACCAGAAGTTCTGGAACGAATTCGGATCGGTTGTCAAGGAAGGTGTCATAGAAGACAGGGCAAATACCGACAGGCTTTTGAAACTTCTGCGGTTTGCATCGACACACACCGGGGTTGCCGCAGAGGATCAGTCCCTGGCGGACTATGTTTCGCGTGCCAAGGAGGGTCAGGACAAGATTTACTACATCCTCGGCGACAGTTTCGAAACGGCAAGCAAAAGCCCGCACCTGGAGCGATTGCGCGAGCAGGGTCTCGAAATACTGCTGCTCTGTGATCGAATCGACCCGTGGATGGTCGACCATTTGCCGGAATTCGAGGGAAGGAGCTTCCAGGACGTCGGCCGCGGCCAGCTTGCACTGCCTGATGCAGATGGCGAACTGACGCAGAAGGCCGTAAATGACGAGGCGAAACCGCTGCTGAAAAAGATCAAGCAGACCCTCAAGGATAGGGTTGAGGCGGTCAATGTAAGCCAACGACTCGTCGACTCGCCCGCCTGTGTCGTAGCCGGGGAGCAGGACCTGACTCCGCAGGTCAGGCGCATGCTGGAGGCATCCGGGCAGAAATTGCCGGAAACCAAGCCAATACTCGAGATCAATACCGCTCACCCACTGATCGCAAGGCTGTCGGCGGAGACCGATGACGCCCGCTTCAGCGAGTTATCGAATATCGTGCTCGACCACGCCTTGCTGGCCGAGGGCACGCAACTGACGAATCCGGCCGAGTATGTGCAGCGCATGAATCAGCTGCTGCTGGACCTCGAAACGGACAAGCCGCGCTGATGCAGGCGCCGCCATTTACAGGTACCCTCGGGTCCGGGGTCAAAGGACGAAGCGCGAGCCGAATGACAAAAGACAACGATACCGATCTCCGTTCACGGCTGACAGAAGAACAGTACGAGATCACGCAACACAAGGGTACGGAACGGCCGTTCAGCGGCAAGTACGTGAATCACAAGGAAGACGGCGTGTACCAGTGCGTTTGTTGTGGCGCCGAACTTTTCAGTTCAGATCACAAGTTCGATTCCGGTACCGGCTGGCCGAGTTTCTGGCTGCCGCTCGCCGGAGACAAGGTGCGCACGGTGAGGGACCTGAGCCATGGCATGGTGCGGGAAGAGGTTGTCTGTGCCGGTTGTGGCGCGCACTTGGGCCATGTATTCGAAGATGGGCCGGAGCCCAGCGGTTTGCGTTATTGCATCAATTCCGCCGCACTCAATTTTGACCAGTCAGAGTGACGGCAACAACCACGAACCAAAAAGGACAGTAAAGATGAAATTGTTTCGACAGCTTGCCTGGCTATCCATTGGCATGACGCTGGCCGCTTGCGGCGATTCCGCTAACACGGGTAATGAGGCAGCGAGCGGGGATTCGGCAAGCGTCGCCCCGGGCGCCGAAGAAATGGTCGTCGAGTCAGTCGAGATTGCGCCGGGATTATCGATGCGGCTGTTGCGAGAGGGAAGTGGCGCAGCGGCAGAGCCAGGGCACACGGCTGTCGTGCACTACACGGGATGGCTCTACGATGAGGCGGCAGAATTGAATCGCGGCGACAAGTTCGATAGTTCGGTCGACCGCGGCGTTCACTTCGAATTTCCGCTCGGCGCCGGCAGGGTCATTCGTGGCTGGGACGAGGGTGTCGCAGGCATGAAAATAGGTGAAATTCGTGAGCTGACGATTGCACCGGAGCTGGCCTACGGGAACCGCCAGGTCGGCAACCTCATCCCGCCCGGCTCGACGCTGATATTCGAAGTCGAACTCGCCGACTTAAAGGATCCCGACGAGGCGGCCGCTACACCGTAGCGCTGCATCAGGGGGAGCGGCTTGCGGCTGGGGCTTCAGGCCCGTTCCCTTTACTGCTCAGACGAGGTTATTGGACTTCTGGTACTGCAGGTCGCGGGCCTGGCCTATCCAGTCCTGGCGATAAATCCGGCTGCGAAATCCTTTCAGACGCTGGGCGACACGATCGATATCGTACTCGCTCATTTCAGCTATCTGGTTGAAGGAATAGATACCGAGTTCGTTAAGCGTTTTCTCGATGGCTGGCCCCACGCCTTTGATCCGCTTCAGGTCGTCCTTGTCTTCTGCGACGGTCGACTCTTCGTCCAGTATCCTTCGAACCTGTGGCTCGGCCTCGTCCGCCTTTGTGTCGTCTGCGCCGACAAACTCGTCGGCGGCGATAAGCTCCGCGGCAGCCTCCTGTGACTCGGCAAGCTGCTCCACCAGGTCCGATTCTTCGGCGATCGCTTGTTCGCCCGATTCATTGTCGATCTGGTCCTGCAGATCGGAGACCGTCGGTGCCATCGTGTCCGTGTGTGGTTCGTTCGATGCATCCAGGCTGTCCAGTGAGCCGGCGTCGACGGGTTCGATTCGGGTCTGATTGCTTCGCGCCATTTCCTCAAAAGACGCGATTCTCTCGCGGGCTTTTTCCAGCTCGGCCTCCAGTTCCTTGGCCTGCCTGTCCCGCTCCTGGAATTTCTCGACCAGCGGCGGTACGCGGCTTTGCCAGCTGTTCAATTCGCGACTCAGATGGAAAATCTTGTCGTCCTTTTCCTTGAGGCCGCTTACGGAATTCCTGTTTTGCGATTCCTGGTTCTCGACGACTGTCTGAAGCTTGTCACGTTGTGCAACCGTTGCCTCGAGCTTGGCGCGAAACTCGCTTAGTTGTTTCTGCAATGCATCGCGCGCTTTGAATGATTCCCTCAGGGACTCCGACAATTCCTTGGCGCGGTTTATCGATTCCTGATGCGAGCCCTGGTACTGGCTGATCTGCTCCATGAGACTCTTGTTTTGCTCGGAGAGTCGATCCTGTTCTGCCTGCTGTGACTCCAGCTGGTCCTGCCAACCGGCATTGATCGCGAGCTTCTCCTTGCCCGCGCGATCGCCGCGGAAAACCCAGCCGAGCAGCAGGCCCACGACCAGCGCGAATGCCAGCAGTCCGATATGTACGACCGTTAACTCGGGAATTGTCAGTTCCATAAAACCTTGTGCACCTCGATTCGGGCTTTAGGAGGCCAGGCGAACGCGATCCATTTCGCCCAGTACCTCACTGATCTGATCGACCGCCCAGTCGATTTCCTCGCTTTTTATCACGAGTGGCGGTGCAAGTCGCACGACTGTTTCATGAGTTTCCTTGCTCAGCAATCCACGTTCCGCCAGTGCTTCGCAGACTTCCCTTGCCGTGCCGAGGGCCGGATCTATCTCGATGCCGGCAAACAGACCGCAGCCGCGGACGTCGCTGACCAGCGGGCTGTCGAGCTCGCGCAGTTTGCCGAGCAGGTAGTCACCCATTTCCCTGCTCTTTTCAGCCAGCTTGTCTTCGACGAGTATGTTCAGCGCTTCCAGTCCGACAGCTGCCGCCAGCGGGTTGCCGCCGAATGTACTGCCGTGATCGCCGGGCGTATAGACATTCATGACCTCGCGTTTCGCCAGGAACATGGAAACCGGCAAGATGCCGCCGCCCAGTGCCTTGCCCAGGATCAGGCCGTCCGGCACGACCTGCTCATGGTCGCAGGCAAGCAGGCTGCCGGTGCGTCCCAATCCGGTCTGAATCTCGTCCGCGATCAGCAGCACGTTGTGTTTGCGGCAGATGTCAGCGCAGGTCTTCAGGTAACCTTCCGGTGGAATGACGATGCCACCCTCGCCCTGAATGGGCTCGACAAGAAAAGCAGCCGTGCTGGGTGTAATCAGCTTTTCCAGCGCTGCGGCGTCACCGTAGGGAACCAGTTTGAATCCGGGAGTCAGGGGACCGAAGCCGTGCCGGTATTGCGGCTCATCGGAGAAGGAGATGATTGTCGTCGTGCGCCCGTGAAAATTGCCGGTGCAGGCGATGATCTCCGCCTTGTCTTTTTCGATACCCTTGACTTCGTAACCCCATTTGCGTGCCGCCTTGATGGCCGTTTCCACGGCCTCCGCGCCGGTATTCATGGGCAACGCCATGTCCTGCCCGGTCAATTCGCAGGCGCGCTGCAGAAATCTGCCCAGCTGGTCGGTATGAAAAGCGCGCGATACGATCGTCAGTTTCTCGGCCTGCTTCTTGACGATTTCAACGAGGCGCGGGTTTGCATGTCCGTGACTCACGGCAGAATAGGCGCTCATCATGTCGAGATATTTCTTGCCGTTTTCGTCCCACACAAATACGCCTTCGCCGCGTGTCAGGACGACGGGAATCGGTTCGTAGTTATGCGCGCAGAAGCGGTTTTCGAGGTCGATAGTCGATGACATGTGTTTCACTTGATCACATTCGTTGCTTCGCGGCGCCTGCAGGTGCCGCATAAGCTCATAATTTTACAGTAATATCAGGCTGAGTGACCAGCTATCCAGTTCTCATTTGCGGCGCCCGTGCAGAGGGCGAAACGCATCTACCGCGACAATTCAAAGCACGAAGGATAGGATGGCCCGCCAACGACCAGGACACCCACATCATTCAAGCGATGCCAGGAATGTCAAAGCCTCAAAAAATAGAACTGGACGGACCGGCGGGCAAACTGGAGGGCCTCCTCGAAGCTGAAGACGAATCCGACAGCGTCGCCTGCGCCGTGGTTTGCCATCCACATCCTTTGCATGGCGGCACCATGCACAACAAAGTGGTGCATATGCTGGCGCGGAGTTTCATCGGCCAGGGATTCCTTACTTTGCGATTCAACTTCCGTGGTGTTAACGAAAGTGCAGGAAGATTCGATGACGGCAAGGGCGAAATTGAAGATGTCATTGCGGCCATGAATTATCTGCAGGCGAAGTACCCGGACCTGCCGATATGGCTTGCGGGATTCTCCTTTGGCGCCGCGATCTCTCTTCTCGCAGCCCTCGAGCGCGAGCCTGCCGGGCTGATCAGCATCGCGCCCGCAGTTTCGAGACTTCCGCAAAGGCTGTCGGCCCAACCGCAGTGTCCGTGGCTGATTCTGCAAGGCGATCAGGATGAGCTCGTCGACGTCGATGAGACCATCGCCTGGGTAAACGAGCTCGAACCGGGGCCGGAGTTACAAATCCTCGAAGGCGCCGAACATTTCTTTCATGGCAAGCTGGTGTTGCTCCGCAAAGCCCTGGAGTCATTCATCCAAATACATGCGGGTGTTCGCGGCTAAAGCCAGGCACATAAAAAAAACCGGGCTTGTCGCCCGGTTTTTGCAGCAAACTTGCTGCCGATCAAACCATGTCTTTCAGTCCTTTCAATGCAAGGATCTTGACACCTTTCGACGCGGGTTTCGCCTTGAACATCATTTCCTCGCCGGTAAACGGATTGACACCCATTCTTGCCGGCCTGGCCGGCTTATGCACAACTTTGATCTTCATAAGGCCGGGAACCGTAAACAGGCCCACCGCGCTGCGGCCACCGAGATTCTTCTTGATCTGTCCTGCCAGTGAATCGAAAACTGCCGCGACGTCTTTTTTCGTCAGTCCGGTTTCATTGGCGATGTTTGTGTAAATTTCAGACTTGCTTGGCGCTTTCTTGGCGCTGGCCTGGGATTTGGCTGCCATGAAAAGTATCTCCTGTAAATGTAGGACAAGATCGATGATTCGCCGCGCCCGGATAATATCCAGGCGAGCGGACTAGTGAACCTTATCGGTAATAAAAAGCGGCGCGACGATATCACAAAATCGGAAAAAATGGGTTCGAACCGCGTTTTTTTGCAGAACACGCGGTTCGACCCCATTTTTTTAATTTGTGAAAAATTCGCGTTTGAAGCGCACGTCGACCGGCCTGTCGGTGCCTTCCGGCGTGACTGTAATATCGAAAATCAGGATTTCGTGATTGGCGACCGGCGTTTCGCCGATGTAATAAATCGATTCGCCTTCCGTGATCGTACGCATTGCGACATTCTTGAGTTGGCCTGCAAGGTTTCGGGTCTTGACGGTAACTTCGGCACTTGACGCGTTGTTCGTGCCTTCCTCGAGCACTGAGACTGTCAACATTGCCCGGTTCTTGCTGCGCACGAAGTTGTAAGCCCGCGCTACTTCCGGCGGCAATTGATCCGTAGATTGTGCGCTGAAATGGACGATATGATCCCCAATGTCCACTGAAGTCGCGCCGGCGGGCTCCGCTTCCGGCACAGTCGCCTCGGACGCCGGTCCGCCGCAAGCTACCAGCAAATGCAAGCATGACAGAGTGAAGATTGTTCTAATGATTTTCATGCTTTCCATCCCCTGCCCGGTATTGCGGCTCACCTGCAGACTATAGCCCATCGGCAGCGCTTGTCCTATGAGAAATTAGGGGACCCGATTCATTGAACCGAGCCACGTCGGCAAGACTTCGGGATTGGAAATCACGAAAATCTTGTTGCGCCGTGTTGCGCCGCTCTTCAACAAGACCCGTGAAGGAGCTACGCCGAATTCTCGCGCCAGCTGCCGGATGACGTCTTGGTTCGCCCTGCCGTCGGCGGGTGCTGCGGTGGTCTTGACTCGCAGACGGCCGTCCCGGACCCCCTGGATTTCGCTGCGGCTGCCCCTCGACTGAACGCGGACGGCAACGACAACGGTGCTTTCTGAACCTGTCCTGGTTGCCAAGCGTTACCCCGAACGGCGCTAGACAAAGATGGGCTTATATGTCTGCAACACGATCTCCGCAGCCTTCAAAAGAATAATCGCGAAAATTGGCGAAATATCGATCCCGCCGATGCCGGGAACGACGCGACGAAACGGGCGCAGCACCGGCTCCGCCATCGTGTGCAGCAGCACGGTAATCGGATTGTAGTTGTGCGGCGCGACCCAGCTTAGGATGACTTTTATCAGGATCACGAAAAAGAAAAGATTGAGGCTCAGGATCGCGAGTTCAAACACCGCCGTAAGCGCAATCGGCAGGGCATTGATACTAAGCCCCCTGATCGCCACCAGCGCCAGCAGGAGCAGACATTCGAGTACGTAGGCGACCATGATCGTCGACGTATCGAGGCGACCGATCGGTGGCACGACTCGCCTGACCGGGATGACCAGTGGAGACGTGAAGCGCAGAATGCCCTGGGCTATAGGGTTGCGAAAATCGGCCCGCAACACCGGCAGCCAGAAACGCAACAGGAGCAACAGCAAATACAGCTGCGCCAGGGTTTTTAAGATGAAAACGAAAGCTTGGGTCATTAGGAATCGATCGCTGGGCCTGCGCTGGCTTCGTCGGCCAGTTCGGCGGCCCTTCGTTCAGCAGCGTCCATTGCTTCCGCAAAGATACCACGAACATGTGCAGCATCGAGGACCTGAAACGCTGCGGTCGTCGTGCCCCCGGGCGATCTTACGCGTTCGATGAGCGATGACATCGATTCCGTCTCGGCGGAAGCGAGCGACGTGGCGCCGCGCGCCGTTTCCACTGCGAGCGTTCGAGCAATGTCCGGATCGAGGCCGTATTTGATGCCGGCTTCGATCATGCAATCGATAAGCAGATAGAAATAGGACGGGCCCGTTCCCGAGACCGCGGTGACACCGTCCATCTTCGATTCGCTATCCAGCCACACGACCTGACCGACCGCCGTCATGATCCGTTCGGCCAGATCGCGCGCCGCTTTGTCAGTGAGATCGTTCGCGATGAGCGCCGAGATCCCCTGGTCGATCAGTGCCGGCTGATTGGGCATTACCCGCACCACCGACAAGCCTCCGCCCAGCCATTTGTCGATATCGTCTGTCGACGGACCCGCGGCAATGGACATGATCAATGGCCGCTTTTCCTGCGCCACAGCCGCGAGGTCCTCGCAGACCGGTTTCAGGATCTGCGGCTTCACGGCAAACAACAGGACCTCGGCCGCAACTGCAACTTTATGGTTATCTTCGCTCACCAAGATGCCGTAAAACTCCTGGCGCAGGCGATCGCATTGCTCCGTCAGCGGTTCGGCGATCATCAGGTCGGTCGCATGCATGCCACCGCGCAGCAGCCCGCCGGCGATCGCTCGTCCCATGTTGCCGCCGCCGATGATGCCTACCTTGTTATTAATCATTCGTTAAACTCCGCAATTCCCGTTATCCGGGAGCACTATCCTCGTGTCCATCACCTCGCGCCGAATATCGCGGTTCCGATGCGGACAATCGTTGCCCCTTCATGGATCGCGGCAGCATAGTCGGCCGTCATCCCCATTGAAAGCGTGTCCAAGGAAAGGCCGGACTCGTTCAGCGATTCCAGCATCTCTCTGAGTCTCGCGAAAGGTCGGCGCTGCTCCTCGAAATCGTCGCGGATCGCCGGCAGGCACATGAGCCCACGCAGTTTCAGGCGGGGCAGTTCGGCGACGGCCGCCGCAAGGTCGGCCACGCCTGCGGGCGATATCCCGGATTTACTGGCTTCCTCGTCGACATTGACCTCGATACAGACCTGGAGTGGAGCGGCACCGTCAGGCCGCTGGCTGCTCAGGCGGCGTGCAATCTTGAGCCGGTCGATCGTGTGAACCCATTGAAAATGCTGCGCTACAGGCCGCGTCTTGTTGGCCTGCAGGCGGCCCACGAAGTGCCAGATCACGTCATTCCGTTCCACGGCGGCAATCTTTTCGAGCCCTTCCTGTACAAAATTCTCGCCAAAATCCCGCTGCCCCGCCGCATAGGCCTCGAGGACGGCCTCGGGCGGCTTATTCTTGCTGACCGCAAGGAGCCGGATCTCATCTGGCGATCTTCCCGCATCTACCGCAGCTTTCGCCAGCAAATCTTGGATTTTCCGAAAGTTTTCCGTGACTCTTATCACGCTTTGCTCCCAGTGCTTCGCTATACTAGGCGGCAAACGGGGTCCGGGTTATGGTAAGTCGGGCCCACTGATCCAGAGGGAGAACTATGGCCGTCGACGTTGCTCAGCTGTTGTCGTTCACGGTGAAGAACAACGCATCCGACTTGCACCTGTCCGGTGGCGTACCGCCTATGATCCGCGTGGATGGCGACATCAAACGTGTCAACATGCCGGCGCTGACCCACAAAGACGTCAATAGCATGGTGTACGACATCATGAATGACAAGCAGCGCAAGGATTACGAAGAATTTCTGGAGACCGACTTTTCGTTCGAAATCCCCAAGCTGGCCCGCTTTCGCGTCAACGCCTTTAACCAAAACCGCGGCTCGGCCGCCGTGTTCCGGACCATTCCTTCAGAGATACTGACGCTCGATGACCTCGGTGCGCCCGCCATATTCAAGGATGTCTCGATGCATCCGCGCGGCATCGTGCTGGTCACCGGACCCACGGGTTCCGGCAAGTCGACCACGCTGGCGGCGATGGTCGATTACATCAACGACAACAAACCGGATCACATTCTCACTATTGAGGATCCGATAGAATTCGTGCACGAAAGCAAGAAGTCGCTCGTCAATCAGCGCGAGGTTCATCGTGACACGCTCGGATTCAACGAGGCCTTGCGCTCGGCGCTGCGTGAAGACCCGGATGTCATCCTGGTGGGTGAGATGCGTGATCTCGAGACGATTCGCCTGGCGCTGACCGCAGCGGAGACCGGGCACCTCGTGTTCGGCACGCTGCACACCAGCTCGGCGGCAAAAACGATCGACCGCATCGTCGACGTGTTTCCGGCAGCCGAAAAGGAAATGGTCCGGGCGATGCTTTCCGAGTCGCTGCGAGCGGTTATCTCGCAGACTTTGTTGAAGAAGATTGGCGGCGGGCGAATTGCGGCGCATGAGATCATGATTGGCACGCCGGCAATCAGGAACCTGATTCGTGAAGGAAAGATTGCCCAGATGTATTCTGCAATTCAGACCGGACAGGGTGCAGGCATGCACACGCTTGATCAGAACCTGGCCGAATTGATGGCCAAGGGACTGATCAACAAGGAAGAGGCGAGGTTCCGCGCGGTCAATAAAGAAAATTTCTGATGGCGCGTAAGGTGATTGACATCGTTATCATGCGAAACAGGGCACGGCGGCATCGAATCATTCGGTCGCCCTGGCAGGAGAAACAGGAATGGAACGCGAACAAGCAGTCAGGTTGACGCAGAACCTGCTGAAAAAAATGGTAGAGAAAGAAGGCTCCGACCTGTTTATCACCTGTGGGTTTCCGCCAGCGATCAAGGTCGACGGCACTATCCATAAAGCCACGGATACGCCACTCACGCCGGACCAGTCGGCGATGATGGTCCGAGCCATCATGAACGACAAGCAGATCAAGGAATTCGACTCGACCAAGGAATGCAACTTCGCGATTGCCCCGCAGGGCATCGGCCGCTTTCGCGTGAGTGCATTCATCCAGCAAGGTTACATCGGTGCCGTTCTGCGTACGATTACGACCGAAATTCCGACCCTGGACGGCATGGATTTGCCACCTATCCTCAAAGACGTCGTCATGAACAAGCGCGGACTCGTAATCGTGGTCGGCGGCACGGGGTCGGGTAAGTCGACCACGCTGGCTGCAATGATCGGCCACCGCAACGAGAATTCGAAAGGTCACATCGTATCGATCGAGGATCCCGTCGAATATGTACACCCGCACAAGGGTTGCGTGATTACGCAGCGCGAGGTCGGTGTCGATACCGAGACCTGGCACGCGGCGCTGAAGAACACCCTGCGCCAGGCGCCGGACGTCATCCTCATCGGCGAGATCCGGGACCGGGAAACCATGGAGTACGGCATCCAGTTCTCGGAGACCGGTCACCTGTGCTTGGCCACGCTGCACGCGAACAGCGCCAACCAGGCACTCGATCGAATCATCAACTTTTTCCCCGAGGAACGCCGCGCGCAGTTGCTCATGGACCTGTCGCTGAATACCAAGGCGTTTGTGTCGCAGCGACTGATACCGCGCGAAACGGGTGTCGGCCGCATTGCCGCCATGGAGATCATGCTGAATTCGCCGCTGATCGCGGACCTGATATTCAAAGGCGAGGTCGGGCAGATCAAGGAGATCATGGCAAAGTCCACGCGACTCGGTATGCAGACTTTCGACCAGTCCCTGTTCGCGCTGTATGAAGACGGCATCATTTCCTATGAGGAAGCGATGCGTAATGCTGACTCGAAGAACGAACTCCGCCTGCGTATCAAGCTCGAGAGCAAGCGTGAAGGATCAGTCGCTGATCAGCAGGCCGAAAGCCTGCGAATCATGGAAGAAGACTCCGCTCAGTCGTTCTAACTACGCTTAATGGAACATTAGCACGTGAACGTCAAACCGCTTTTCAAGTTGATGGTGGAGAAAAAGGCATCCGACCTGTTCTTTGCCCCGTTCGCGCCCGCGAAAATCAAGATCGACGGCAAGATCATGCCGGTCAACAAGCTCGAGATGACGCCGAAGATGGTCAAACAGGCGGCACTGGAGCTCATGGACGAAGAGTTGATGGATCGGTTTGCGCGCGAGCTCGAGGTCGACTTCGCGATATCGGAACCCGGCCTCGGCCGTTTTCGTGTCAACGTATTTCACCAACGCGGTAACGTCGCGATGGTCCTGCGATACATCCTTTCAGACTTGCCGACGCTGGACGAACTCGGCATGCCTGACCAACTTAAGGACCTGGTCATGTTGCGTCGTGGCCTGATCCTGATGGTTGGCGCGACAGGTAGCGGCAAGTCGACGACTCTTGCAGCGATGATCAATCATCGCAACGAGAAGAGCTCGTCGCACATCATAACGATCGAAGACCCGATCGAGTTTCTGCATCCGAACAAGCAATCCATCGTCAATCAGCGCGAAGTCGGTCTCGATACGAAGTCCTATGCGCGCGCACTGAAAAGCGCGATGCGCGGTGCGCCGGACGTATTGCAGATCGGCGAGATCCGTGATCGTGAATCGATGCAATCGGCAATCGACATGGCGGGCACCGGTCATCTGGTTCTCGGCACCCTGCACTCGAACAACGCACCGGAAACCCTGGACCGCATTATCAACATGTTTCCTTCGGATCAGCATGCGCAGGTCTTCATGGACCTCGCACACTTTCTGCGTGCCATCCTGTCACAGCGGCTGGTGCGCGCCCGTACCGGCAAACAGGTTGCCGCCGTCGAACTGATGCTGAACACGCCGCACATCAAGGACCTGATCCTGAAAGGCGACATCTCGGCAGTGAAGGAGGCCCACAGGGACAGCGGCGAAAAGGGCATGCAGAACTTCGACGAGGCGCTGCTGGATCTGTACAAGGAAGGCACGATTACGCTCGAGGAGGCAATGTCGCACGCGGACTCTCGCTCCAACCTCGAAGCCAAAATCAACTTCGGCGGTTAACAAGCCCCCAGACGCAGTGACAGCAGTCATTGCGGCTGCTAACCGCAGTCCTGCACCTGATGCACTAAAGATCAATCCGCGCCTTAGGACAAGTGCGTTGTTAGAACGGTGGGCAGATTGGTCCCGCAATGCTCATGTATCGCGTTCGTAAACTGCGCTTGCTCGGCGACTTTTTCCTTGTCTCGCATCCAGACGAGAACTTTTTAATACTGCGCAGCGCATTGCTCATTTCCTGAAGAGCCAGAAAATCAGCGACAGCAGGATGCTGACAATGATCATCGTCGTCAGCGGAAAATAGAAACGGAAATTTTCGCGATCCACGACGATGTCGCCCGGCAAGCGCCCCAGGGGCAGCTTGCCGAGCCACGGCCAGGCGAGCCCTGCCAGGACCAGCAGCAAGCCGAGTATGACGAGCGTCTTCTGCACCTGTTAGCGCTTAATCAGGGCTCAGTACACCGCGCCCCGGCGTCCAGGGCACGCCCGCGTCATCCAATGCCCGCTTGAGGACCTGGTATTCATTATCGATCAGGGCGGTCAGTTGTGGCCCTATTTCGGCATAGACATCGGCCGCGATTGCGAAGGTCTCGCGCTGCGTCCGCGTCGGACCATGGGCATTCCTATCGGGACCGTAGGAGGCGTAGCCCAGACGTTCGCGCACCGACATCAATCCGGGATCGCTGAACATGTCGCGGGTTTCATTCGTCGACAGGCGGTCACGCAATTGCATCAGGCGCTGGCGAATGGAATTGGCTCGGGAATAGAGTGCCATGCCACCGGTCGAGTTCTGCAAAATCTCCATGACTGCATTCAGTTCTTCGATCAACTCGTCGATCGTTTTCACATTGCCATCGACGGCACGACGCATTTCATCGACCCGGCGTGAGAAGACGACGCGCTCGGCCTGCGACGATCCGGCTAAGGTCGGTTGGCGAACGGAGACGACTTCGAACTGCTGACTTTGATCGAGGGCGGTCAGTTGACCGTCGACACGTTTGAACATTGCGACCCGGTAGCTGCCCGGGGCCACGAGCACGCCGACCGGGTTGCGGAAGTCGCTGCGCTCGTCTTCCGGTGTCCAGGGATCGACCGGAGGATAACGCAGATCCCAGGCGACCCGGTGAAAACCGGCCTCGACCGGGCCTTCGATGTGTCGGATGACATTGCCGTCCATGTCGGAGACCGTGAACACGATCGCAGGCGCGTCCTCGCGCTGTTCCTCGCCGATGCGATCCCAATCGGGAAAGTCGACGCTTTCATTATTCTTCTTCGGTTCTTTCTCTGCTTCCTGGCGTTGTTCCTCGAGGCTCCTGATCTGCTCAGGAAGGTAATACGTGAAGACCGCCCCGAACGGCGGATTCGGTGCGACAAAATAATTATGGCCCTGGCTGTCGACGCAGCCGACACGTGCGCATGAGAGCGGCCGCCGCGGCACGTACCAGTGCGCACGGCGTACCGGGAACAACACGGTGTCGTCCTCGAGCATTTCCGTGGTCACGCTGCGCAACGGCGAATAATCATCGAGGACGTAAAAACTGCGCCCGAACGTCGCGCCGACGAGGTCGTTCTCGCGGGTCTGGATCACGAGATCGCGAAACGCGATTGTCGGCACGCCACCGGCCAGCCTGGTCCACTGGCGCCCGCCGTCGACGGTGAAAAAGACGCCGGTCTCGGCACCAACGAACAGCAGGTTCGGATTGACGTGATCCTGCACGACGCGCCACAGGATGTCGCGTTCGGGCAGATTGCCCGAGATGCTGGTCCAGCGCCGGCCGCGATTCTCGCTTTTCAGTATGTAAGGCGAGAAGTCGCCGCTCTTGTGATCGTCGACGACGACGTACACGGTGTCCGGATCATGCAGGTCCGCTTTGATGTCGTTGACAAAAAAATGCTCCGGAACTCCGGGCAGGCTGTCGACGCGCCGCCAGTTGGCGCCGCCGTCCTCGCTGATTTGCACGATGCCGTCGTCCGTGCCGGCGTACAGCAATCCCTCGACGAGCGGCGATTCGGACAGCGACGTTACGGTGTTGTACTGCGACATCGCCCACAGGTCCCACAGCGAATCGAAGCTCCAGCGGCGGCCCATCAGCGGCTGCTGCGTGCGTTCCTCGTTGCGCGTCAGGTCGGGACTGACAGCCCGCCAGGAATCACCCCGGTTATCGCTGCGCCATACGCGATACGTACCGTGGTAAAGCCTTTGCACGTCGTGCGGACTGATCAGTATCGGCGCGTCCCAGTTGACCCGCTCGGCTTCCTCGTCCGCTGCCGGCTGCGGCTTGATGTAGACGCTCTCCCCCGTAGCGTGGTCGTATCGGGTCAGGTTGCCCTGCTGCCAGTTCGCATACACGATGTTCGGATTGGTGGGGTCCGCAAATGACTGGTGACCGTCCGCGCCCAGCGTCAGGACCCAGTCATCGTTGCGTATGCCGATGACGTTATTGGTACGCGACGGCCCGCGAAAACTCGAATTGTCCTGCGTACCGCCATAAACGTTATAGAAAGGCTCATCGTAATCCACGGACACCTTATAAAACTGCGTGATCGGCATGTTGCCCATAAACCGCCAGGTCTCGCCGAGGTCCAGGCTTTCGTAAACGCCGCCGTCGTTGCCGACGAGCAGGTAATTTTCATCGTCCGGATGAAATGCCATCGCGTGGTGATCGACATGCTTCTTGTCGGAACTCATCCGTGTGAAATCTGTGCCGCCGGTCTCCGTGACGTGCAAATGCTGATCCATCTGGTAAACGCGATCGAATTTGTAAGGACTTGCGAAGATTTCCTGGTAGTAATGTGGCCCGGTTCCTCCGGAAAGGTAATCGTTTCTTTTTTCCCAGGTCTCGCCGCCGTCTTCGGACCGGAAAAAGCCGCCTGTGCGATTCGCGAGTTCGAGCGTCGCGTAGACGACGTCGGGATTCTGCGGCGATATGGCGAAGCCGATCTTGCCCTTGTCTTCTTCGGGCAGTCCTTCGGTCAGTTCGCGCCAGGTTGCGCCGCCGTCAGTCGACTTGTGAATGCCGGAAGCGGGACCACCATCCAGTAACACGGCGACGTTCCTGAACTTCTGCCAGGAGACCGCATACAGGACATCGGGATTACGTGGATCCAGATGCACCTCGGAAACACCGGTGTACTGGTCATCGACTTGCGTATTTCCGAGTCCATCACCCAGAATCTTGTTCCAGCTCTGGCCGCCATCGGTCGATTTGAAAAGGCCGCGATCACCACCGGCAGACCAGAGCGGGCCCTGCGAGGCGACGTAGATAACATTCGAGTCGCGCGGATCGATGCGGATCATGCCGATATGTTCGGAGTCGGCGAGACCCATGTTCTCCCAGTTGACACCGCCGTCGCGGCTGCGGTACACGCCCGCGCCATACGCGACATGCCGGCCGCTGACATTCTCGCCGGTGCCTACCCAAATGGTATTCCGGTCATTGGGGTCTATCGTGATGCAGCCGATCGAGTAGGTATCTTCGTCATCGAATATCGGCGTCCAGGTCGTGCCGCCGTTTACGGTCTTCCAGACGCCGCCACTGCCGACGCCGACGTACCAGGTGCTCGGGTCTGCCTGGTCGATGACGATGTCGGCGATACGGCCTGCCATGCTTGCCGGCCCGATGCCACGCAATTCGAGTCCGGCAAATGTGTGTTCGTTGAAACCCGGTTCCGGCGTTTTTTCTACCTGTGCCGCGAGTGGCAGCGGCAGCAGCCAGGCGAGCAGGCAAGCGCGAGCCATACGTTTCATGATTTACCTCGAGGAATAGACGATTTTGTGGATTTTTTATCGAGCAAAACTATAGCAGACCGCAGCGGCGTTCATTGATGCAATCCGATACGGCTGTTGCCTTTCAAGGCGCACCACGATGCAACAAAAGATAATCGCCAGGTTTCTGCCGTAGATCGACTGCAACTATTGCGACCCCCCTTTCATCGACATCCGCGATCAGCCGTTGCGATAGACGTAACTGTAGCCGTTGATGGCTGGCACGCCGCCCAGATGCGCATACAAAACCTTGGCACCAGCGGGGAAGAAATCCTTTCTGATCAGATCAATGAGTCCCTGCATCGACTTACCCTCGTAGACCGGGTCGGTCATCATGCCCTCGAGTCTCGCACAAAGCCGTATTGCGTCGTTGGTTTCCTCGGAGGGGACGCCGTAGACGGGGTAGGCGTATTCGGTTTTCAGGACGACATCGCCTTTGCTTATGTCCTGGCCGAGTTCGACGAGTTCGGCGGTTTTTCTAGCGATGTCCAGTACCTGCGCATGCGTCTGCTCCGGCGTTGCCGATGCATCGATGCCGATGACATTTCTCGCGCGTCCATCCTTTGCGAAGCCGACAACCATGCCGGCGTGAGTCGAGCCGGTAACCGTGCAGACGATGATGTAATCGAATTTGAAGCCGAGTTCTGCTTCCTGCGCACGAACTTCTTCGGCAAAGCCGACGTAGCCGAGTCCGCCGAACTTGTGTACAGAGGCGCCGGCGGGAATCGGGTAGGGCTTGCCGCCCTTGTCCTTGACGTCTTCGAGCGCGGCCTCCCAGCTCTCGCGGATGCCGATGTCGAAGCCTTCGTCGACGAGCTCGATCTCGGCGCCCATGACGCGGGACATGAGGATGTTGCCGACCCGGTCGTAGACGGCGTCCTGGAACGGCACCCAGCTCTCCTGCACGAGGCGGCACTGCATGCCGATCTTGGCGGCGACCGCGGCGACCTGGCGGGTGTGATTGGACTGCACGCCGCCGATGGTGACGAGCGTGTCGGCGCCGGACGCGATCGCGTCGGGCACGATGTATTCCAGCTTACGTATCTTGTTGCCGCCGAACGCGAGGCCGGAGTTACAGTCTTCGCGCTTTGCGTATATATCGACACTGCCGCCAAGGTGCGCTGACAAACGTTCGAGTTTCTCGATCGGCGTCGGCCCGAATGTCAGGGGGTAACGTGCGAACTTCTCGAGCATCAGCTTGTTTCGGCTTTCGGATAGACGGTACTCGCGTCGAATACCGGGCCGTCGACACAGACTTTCTGCATCGCGGGACCCTCATCCGTCTGCACCAGCACCGCACAGCCGGCGCAACCGCCTACCGCGCAGGCCATGAACTCCTCGAGGCATACCTGGCAGGGCAAATCGAACTGCCGTGCCAGTGCCGCAGTCGCCTCGAGCATGGCTTCGGGTCCACAGGCGAACAACTCGGTTTTCTGCAGTTCTTCGTCGGCGAGGCTGCCGAGCCACTCGCGTGCCAGGTCGGTGACAAAACCGCGGTAAACGCCGTCGAAGCCCGCCAGGCTGGCGAGACGGGCGGCGACTTGCCACTCCTCGAGCAATGGCATCGTGCTGCAGGCTTCATCCGGCAGCCACGGCGTTGCGATTTTCGACTCGAGAAGTTCGAACGGGAACGGCAGTTCGGATCCCATCAGTACCAGCGGTTGCCAGGGGAGATCGCTGTCTTTCAGTGTCTCAGCGAGGAATATGATTGGCGGAATGCCGACGCCACCGCCAATAAGCAAAGTGTTGGGTCGCTCGGGCGCCGGGGTAAAGCCGTGTCCAATCGGCCCGATGAGGCTCAGTGTGTCGCCTTGCTTTTTTTCCGAGAGGGCACGCAGTCCCTCGCCAACGATCTTGTAATACAGCTCGATCCAGCCTTCTTTTGCGTCGGCACGCATGATCGATAGAGGACGGCGCATAGGAATATGTTCGTCGCACTGAACGTGTACGAAACTTCCGGCAGTGGCGCGCGCAGCACACTTCGGCGCCGCGAGCCGGCTAATGAACTGTTGCCCGGGAAATGTCGTTACGGAGAGGACAGCTGCATCCTCGACAAACAGGGTCCCGCGGTTCTCTTGAGCTTTGTTTGTTGCCAGCTCGCTCGCGGTCACTTTTTCTCCATATTCTCGACGACTTTTTCCAGCAGCGCCATGCGCACGGCAACGCCGTTTGTTACCTGCTCGACGATCACCGAACTCGGTCCGTCGGCGAGGCTGGATTCGATCTCGATGCCGCGATTCATCGGCCCGGGATGCATCACGATCGCATCGGGAGCGGCGAGCTTCATGCGTTCATGGCTAACACCGTAATTGGCAAAGTACTCGTCAATTCCCGGAATGCCGTCCAAGCTGCCGACGCGTTCCCGCTGAATACGCAGCGCCATGACGACATCGGCGCCGCGAATACCCTGTTTCAGGTCGTGGAGAATCTTCGCGCCGGGAAAATCGTCCGGTGCAGGGGCAAATGCGTGCGGCGATATCAGTCTCAGTTCGCCGACCCCCATCGTCATCAAGCCCTCCGAGGCGGAACGCGCCACGCGGGAATGCGCAATATCCCCAACGATTGCTACGGTAAGATCCTCGAAATTCTCCTTGTGCTGCCGAATCGTCATGAGATCGAGCAGGCCCTGGGTCGGGTGCGACACGTCGGCCTCGCCGGCGTTCAGTATCGAGACGTGCTCGTTCACGTTGCGGGCGATATAACCGGGCACGCCGGCGCTGGCGTCGCGAACGACGAATACGTCCACCTGCATTGCCTGCAGCGTATAGATGGTGTCCAGGATGCTCTCGCCTTTCTTTCTCGACGAGGTGTTGACATTGAGGTTGAGCACATCCGCGCCGAGACGCTTGGCCGCCAGTTCGAAAGATGCGCGAGTCCTTGTGCTGGGCTCGAAGAACAGGTTAGCCACGGTTACGTCCTTGAGCGCCTCAGATCTTGCGGCGCCCTCTCCGGGCGGGCTCAGGAAGGTCTCCGCCCGGTCCAGCAGATCCGTTAGCTGCTGCCTGTCGAGGCCGCGCAGCGTCAGCAGATGGCGTAAGCGGCGATTGCTGCTGAATTGCAAATCGGCGTCGTCGATCGGGTCACTGGTCTCAAAGAGTTCGGTAACTGGCATCGCGGCGGCATTCTACTCCGATTAAGGGTTCACTGGCTGACTATTTTTTTACCGAGCCACCTTTCCGCGATCAAGGTCGCAGCGGCGCTGTCGATCATTTCCTTGCTGATGCGGCCCCTGAGCCCTGCGGCACGCTCGGCTTTCAACAGTTCCTCGGCTTCGAGCGACGAAAACGTCTCGTCGACTGTCTCGACCGGCCTGCCGAAACGGGCGAGCTCGCTGATGAATGTCTGGATCTCCTGCGCGATCTCGGCAGGAGACCCGTCTGCTCGCAGCGGCATGCCGACGATGATCCGGGCCGGCTGCCATTCGCGAACGAGGTTTTCTATCGCGGCCCAGTCCGGACCTTTCGCACCATTGCGTACGACCTCAAGTGGATTGGCGGACGCAGTTACCTGCTGACCGACGGCGACGCCGATTCGCCGCAAGCCGAAATCGAAAGCAAGAATAGTTTCAGGCGTGGCCGGCATGCGAAGACATCTGGCTGATATCGACGCCGATGATCTTCGCTGCGACGCTCCATCGATCATTGAATGGGACGTCGAATATGATTTCCGAATTGGCCGGCACGCTCAGCCACGTATTTTGCAACATTTCCATTTCGAGCTGTCCCGGTTCCCAGCCGGCGTAACCCAGCGCGACCAGCGACTTGTCGGGGCCGGTCCCTGCTGCCATTGCATCGAGCACGTCGCGCGAAAGCGTGAGCTGAATGTCCTCGGATACCGCGACTGAAGTCTCGAAGTCGCCGTGAGGATTGTGCAAAACGAATCCGCGTTCGCGACCGACGGGGCCGCCATCAAGAACGGGGGAATTTGCCAGCTCCTGGTTGGACTGGTCGAGTGACAGTTGTTCGAGCAAGCCGCCCAGGTTCAAGTTCATTGGCCGATTGATGACGATGCCGAGCGCGCCTTCGGCGTTATGTTCACAAACCAGGGTAACCGTGCTGTTGAAATTCGGATCGACCATACCGGGCATGGCGATCAACAGGTGATTACTTAGGGAATCCTGAAGATCCATTACTCAAGTATCGGCCCTCATGCGCCGATACGCAAATGCGAAAAAATCAGGGTCGAACCGCAATTTCCATATGCTGAAACAGGTCTCCTCGCCCGGGGCCTGGCGTGCAAATTGGGCTTCGACCCTGATTAATTGTTGCTGGCGGTCGACTGCACGCTGATGCGGCTGAACTGCCACTTGTAGGCAAACCGCAGACTGTCGTAATCGAGCCGCACTGCTTCCGGGAACGGGTCGAATGGCGCGGCCCGATTAAGGATCTCGAGGGCCGCCTGGTCAAGGACCCTGGAGCCGGAGGACTTGCGCACGACGACGTCTTCGAGTTGTCCGGAGGCGCTGATCGTCACCTCGAGCGTCGGGCTGCCGGTGACACCATCGATAAGGCCATGTTCTGGAAAGTATTTCACGCCTATGTTCTCAATTTTTCGCTTCCAGCGATCGAGATAGGGGGCGATCCGCGATTCTCTCGTGTTGACACTGGTGAAGAGTTCACGCGGATTCGTATCGTGCATAGCCGCATCCGCCACATCTTCCCGTGGTAGCGGCAATGTGACTTCTACCCCGGCTTCCATGACGATGGCCGTGGATTCATCGGTCGTGGGATCTTCCCGCGGCAAGTCCCGTGTCTTGACATCCTGGTCGGCACGGCTGGTGAGTACCTGGTTCGCCGACTCATCGAGTGTCATGGAATCCTTGACGCTGTCGCCTTCTTCGCTACCCGGGTTATCCACCGGCACGGCACTCTCGGCGAGCGCCCCCGGACGCGCCCAATCCTGGGTATTACCGCTGCCTTCCTGGCTGGCCTGTGCAAGATAATCCGCCTGCTCGGGTTCCAGCACGTTTTGTTCGGGATCCGCCACGATAGTGACGTCCAGCGATATGGCTTCGGAAAACGCGTCGTCGATGGCCGCATTGAATGTGACGCCAATAATCAGAATGCCGTGCACCAGCGCGGCGAGGAACAGCATCGGCGGCAGGCGGTCCGGAGCCGGCCCGGTTTCCAGCAAGATCGAGTCGATCGATCCTTGCGGATACGTGTCGTCGGTATTGTGCGCTTGCTCAGGCATGGCTCCGGCAGGCGGTCTGGAAATGCTCAAGACCGGATTGTCTCACAGGAAATCAATGATTTGTCCAGTTTACCTGCATCAGACCTGCAGCACTGAGACCTAAGTCACCCGGCATTCCGGTAACAGCCGCCGCATGCCGGTCCGGGGGTAGGGAATTGAACAAAATCCCCGCTCCGGCGCGACTCAGCCGAGCCTGGCCTCGATTGCGTCGAACAGCGTAGCGGCGATGTTGAGGCCGAAAGCGGCATCCAGTTCCCTGATGCCGGTCGGACTCGTGACATTGATTTCGGTCAGGTAATCGCCAATGACGTCGATGCCGGCAAACACAACGCCGCGCTCCCTGAGCACCGGCCCGACTCTCTCGCAGATCCAGCGGTCGCGTTCGCTCAAATCCATGCCCTTGCCGACGGCACCCATGACCAGGTTACCGCGAAAATCATCGGCAGAGGGAATCCGTGCGAGCGCAAAAGGAATCGCTTCGCCATCGATCAGCAGGATACGTTTGTCGCCCTCGCTGATTTCCGGGATGTACACCTGGGCCATCGCATAGCGCTCACCATTGTCGGTCAAGGTTTCGCAAATGACGTTGGCATTGGCGTCGCCGGCCTTGACGACAAAGATCGATTTGCCACCCATTCCTTCGAGTGGCTTGACGACGATATGTTTATGTTCGGCCAGGAATTCCTTGAGATCCGAAAGCGAACGCGTAATTAAGGTCAGGGGCGCACAGTCGGCAAACCAGGCGATATAGGCCTTTTCATTCATGTCACGCAGGCTTTGCGGGCGATTGACGATCAAGGCGCCCGCGTCCTCGGCGCGTTCCAGGATATAAGTCGAGTAGACGTACTCGGTATTGAAGGGGGGATCCTTGCGCATCAGGATGACGTCCAGATCGCCCAGGCGAATTTCCTGCCTGCTGCCCAGACTGAACCAGTCCTCGAGATCGTCGCGCACATTCAGGATCGTCGACTTGCCGAGCGCCTCTCCTGCCAGCAGCCTGATATCGGACTGCCTGAAATAATGGATCTCGGCACCGCGCCGTTCGGCTTCCAGCAGCATTGCCAGCGAGCTGTCTTTTTTCGGCGTGATCGATTCTATGGGGTCCATTACGACGCCGACACGGAGAGCGTTTGCTGGCATAGGTAAGGTCCTCGAATTTTCTGCAGTTTGGCGGACAGCGGCTAACTATACAGCCCCGGCGGCGCGCCCAATACCGCCAGATTTCGAAATTTGCCCGGCGAATTTTGTCGAAAATGGCTGCATTTGCTGTCCCCGGTGCCGGTTTGGGCATGTTTCGCCCGCCCTTGTGCAAGTACCCGCTTGCCCAAGACATCGCGGCGGGCAATAAGGGCTGAGGCCCTCGTCGTGGCGGCATTTTGGCCAATATGGTACAAGGCATTTTCCCGGCAAAGATTATGCATCGTCATTGATTTTGGGCATGTTGGGACCGGTCCGGTGGCCGCAGGAGCGGGTGCAACACCGGCTCGGGTGGAGTGGTAATGCGAGCCTGGCAGGGCCCGCGCGAGGGCGAGGAAATCCGTTGTCAAATAATGCTTCTCGGGGTCTGAACGGTCTCAAAATTCTGGTCGTGGACGATAGTAAAACCATTCGGCGCACGGCGGAGACCCTGCTTTCCAAGGAGGGATGCCAGGTTTTCACAGCGATTGACGGATTCGATGCCCTCTCCAAGATCGCCGATCATCAACCTGACCTTATTTTTGTCGACATCATGATGCCGCGGCTCGATGGTTATCAAACCTGTTCCCTGATCAAGCACAACAAGGTCTTCAAGGAGACGCCCGTCATCATGTTGTCGAGCAAGGACGGATTGTTCGACCGGGCACGCGGACGCATCGTCGGCTCCGAGCAATATCTGACCAAACCGTTTACCAAAGACGAGTTACTGGGCGCGATATCCAACCAGATCAATTAAGGAATGGGCAATGGCAACAATCCTGATAGTCGATGATTCGCCGACGGAATTGCATCTGTTTCAAGACATGCTCGAAAAGAGCGGCTTCGATACCCTGGTCGCCGACAGCGGCGAAGACGGCATACGCCAGGCAGAAACGGCGCGGCCGGACTGCATTCTGATGGATGTCGTGATGCCCGGGATGAACGGTTTTCAGGCCACCCGGAAATTGACGCACGACCCGCGGACCTCCGATATCCCGATCATAATGATCACGACCAAAGACCAGGAAACAGACAAGATCTGGGGTATGCGCCAGGGCGCAGTCGAATACATCGTGAAGCCGATCGGGCAGAAAGAGCTGGTCGCCAAAATCAAGACGGTAATGGCGGAATAGTGGCCTGTCCCGCGAGCAATCTGAAAGATCTGCTGGCCCGTTTCGCCGCTGGCCGCGTTGCTTCTCCTCGCGTGGGGCCCGCCACTACTCGTCGTCGCGCCTTGCAAGCGGCGAAAAGATCTACGCCTGTCTGTCAGATTATTCACGGGGCAGACCACTAGTGGCAAAGACCCCGGAACTGGCGGCGCTTGTCGAGCAACCGTTTGAATTGCTCGAGGAGCTGGAGCGCCGCAGTCGCGCTGCATTTGCAGGCAAAGGTAGTGAGGCGTTGCCCGACGAGTGGGTCGGCATCGGGTTTCGCGTGGGTCAGGAACAGTTTGTCGCCAGCCGTGACCAGGTTGGCGAAGTCCTGATGTTGCCGGAGAATATGACCAGGGTGCCTGGTGCGAAGCGCTGGGTGCTCGGCATCGCCAATCTCAGGGGCCATTTGCTGCCGCTTATTGATCTGCAGATGATGCTGGGTAGCGGCCGCACCTCCTTGCGTCGTGCGACTCGCGTCATTGCGGTGAACCACCGTGAAATTCCTGCCGGTCTCGTCGTTGACGAGGTGCAGGGATTCAGGCGCTTCATGAAGAATGAATTTAGTGACAAGGCACCCCAGACTGCTGTGCGCTGCGACCAGTTTTTAAGCGGTGCCTATCAACGTGGCCACGATGTGTGGCCAGTATTCAGCTTGTACGATCTGCTTGAAAGCAGCGCATTTTTGCAAGCCGCCGCGGACTGATGCGGCGTACACTTTGAACTGATTTTGGTATTGCGAAGCCATGGCTCAACAAACTGACAAATCTCCCACATTCACGATTCTTGCCTTGTTGCTCGGCATTTCTGTCCTTGGCACGGCGGGAATCCTGTATCTGCAATCAGGCAACAGCGATTCGTCGCAGGGCGCTCGAACCACGCTCGCCGCCATTTCGCAGGCTATTCCCCTGCACGCCGCGCAAGCGGCGAGTGGCGATATCGAAAGTTTCCCGCGGCTCGAGGATGACGTGCGGCGCCTGAATAATCTGCGCAGAAATCTTCCGATGCCCGGAATGCCGGGTGGTGCGGGCGCATGGGATGAACTGACACATCATGCCGAGTCGATCGTTGCCAAGCGAGGCGCAGTCGAGGCTATCGTCGCGGCCGCGGCGTTTGTCGATCAGCACATGCCGGTGATGCTCGCAGCGTCCGATGATCTGCTTGATGTATCGGGCAGCACGGCGGTCATCCAGGAGTTCCAGAAGCGCGGCGCCGAAGTACGGAATTTGCTCGCGCTGCTGGCGGCGAATGCCGCTGCAGATGATGCGCAAACGATCACGACGACAATTGCCACCAACATGGTCTTTCTGCGCATGGTCACCGATGCGCTGTCCGGCGTCGAGACCAGTCTCGACGTTACTCCGCTGGACGCTGCGACGAGAGAACTTGCGCTGGTTCCGATAATCAGCGAACTCATGGACATCGAGGCCCGCGTCGAGGCCGCTGTCGAAGCAAACCTGTCGGGCATCGGCGCCAGCCTGTCTGGAATCGCCGCTGTCTCGGAGGGCTTGCTGGATGCCGAGTTTTCCGACGCCGCCGGCGGAGGAGCGGGAGGAATACTCGCGCAGCCTCTATTGCCTTTCGCCTTGCTCGGATTGTCGCTGTTGCTCGTTATCGGTCTGATTGTCACGCATTCGAAAACATCAGTCTCGGAGCAAACGTCGAGAGAACAGGCGGAACAAAACGAGAAGAACCAGCAGGCGATCCTCAGACTGCTCGACGAGCTGGGCAGCCTTGCCGACGGTGATCTGACGGTCGAGGCAACTGTAACCGAAGACATCACCGGCGCCATCGCCGACTCGATCAATTACGCGATCGAGAAACTGCGCGAGCTGGTGGCGACGATCAACGAAACGGCGATCATGGTCGATTCAGCCGCGAAGCAAACCGAGAGCACGGCGGCGCATATGGCACGCGCCGCCACCACCCAGCAGCGGGAGATCGCCGCGGCAACCGAATCGATCGTTTCCATGGCCAGCTCCATCGAGGAAGTGTCAGGCAACGCAGAGCGTTCATCGGATGTTGCGAGGCATTCGGTTGATGTTGCGCACAAAGGCGGTGACGCGGTGCGCCGAACGATTGATGGCATGAACGCCATTCGCGAGACCATTCAGGAAACGTCAAAGCGTATCAAGCGTCTCGGTGAAAGCTCGCAGGAGATCGGCAACATCATCGAACTCATCAACGACATCGCCGAGCAAACGAATATCCTCGCCTTGAATGCATCGATCCAGGCTTCGATGGCGGGCGAGGCCGGGCGTGGTTTCGCAGTCGTTGCTGACGAAGTGCAGCGGCTTGCCGAACGCTCAACAAACGCAACCAAGCAAATCGAGGTACTGGTCAGAACGATCCAGTCGGACACCAACGAAGCCGTAATATCCATGGAACGCAGCACGACTGATGTGGTTGGCGGCGCATTGCTCGCAGAAAACGCGGGCGCAGCGCTTGACGAGATCGAGCAGGTGTCCAACCAGATCGCAAATCTGGTACAGAATATTTCCAGCTCCGCTCGCGAGCAGGCGGGATCGGCAGCCGACGTGACGCGACGCACGACCAAGCTCAGGGAAATCGGTGACCAGACAGACAAGGCCACTAAAGCCACCGCCGCGTCGGTCTCGAAGTTTTCGGAACTCGCCTCGCAGCTGCGCAAGACAGTAGCCGGATTCACTCTGCCGCACGCTGCATTACAGGCCAGCAAGCTGGCGGCGACGACCAAGATCAAACCGGCGCGCCAGCCGGCGGCGGCACCGGAAATACCGGCGAAAGCGCCACCGCAACCCGCGCCGCAAGCGGCGCCAGCCGGGGAAGAAGCCGCAGGTTGAGCACCCCGACATATCCAAACGAGCGATGAGCAGCCAAACGGGCATTCAGGAAACGCCAGGCAAGAATGCGGCCGCGGAACGCACGGTAAACGCGCTTGCGCTCATCAGCCAGGAGCTGATGGAGACCATCCGGAACGCGCACCTGGCGCTGGAGGAGTGCGTCGACGGCCGCGGCGGTTCGAGCGCGCTGGTCAGGAGTGGCCAGCTGCTGCACCAGATATCAGGCGCCCTGAAACTCACCGAGACTTACGGCGCGGCATTGCTGGCCGAGGAAATGGAGGCCGTCTGCAGCTACCTGGCCAACCTGCGACCGGGCAAGGGCCGCGAAGATGGCCTGGATGCCCTCACGCGCTCGATGGTGCAGCTGCCGATTTACATCGAGCGCCTGCTCGGGGGCGGAAGGGACATTGCGCTGGTGCTGTTGCCGATTCTCAATGACCTGCGTGCAGCGCGCGGGCAACCGCTGTTGTCAGAAGGGACGCTGCTGCTGCTGAACCTTTCTCCGCAACGTAAGACCGACGGCAAGAGCGAACGCGAGTTAAGCGGTGAAGATCCGGTATTACTTGCGGCGCAATTGCGGCCGAAGTTCCAGCTTGCGCTGCTGGGCTGGATCAAAGGGACCGACAGCGAACGGCACTTGCAGACTTTGTCGAGCGTAATCGAGGCGCTCGAGCGAGCCTCGGGGCGCGATGACATGTACCAGTTCTGGTGGGTCGTCGGCGGTGTGCTCGAATCGCTGCAAAACGGCGGACTCGAAACCTCTGTCGCATTGAAACGATTGCTCGGACAGACGGACCGCCAGATCAAGCTCTTGATCGATGAGGGGGTCGAGGCGTTCGACAAGCATCCCGTTGCGGACTTGCTGAATAACCTTCTGTATTACGTGGCTCGCTCGAGCAACGCCGGTGAGCGCATCAGCGAAATCCGCGCCGCATTCAATCTTGCTGAACTGTTGCCTGGCGATGAGCAGGTCGAGCACGCGAGGGAAAGCCTTGCCGCGCCGAGCGTAAAACTGATGCAGACGGTCGCTTCGGCGATCAAGGAAGATCTCGCGCGCGTTAAGGACGTGCTCGACATATACGTTCGTACCGGCATGAACAAGCCATCGGAACTCGTGCCGCAACTCGATCTGCTGAAGAAGATCAGCGACACGCTCGGTGTGCTGGGGCTCGGTGACTTGCGCGGCGATATCGATTCGGAAATTGACCGGCTCAGGACGGTAGTCAGCCAGGGTGGCGCCAGCAAGGAACAGACGATCATCGAAATCGCATCGACTTTGTTGCGCGTGGAAGACCGTCTCGATCAGCAACTGATGCGCCTTATTGTGCCGCCGGAGCCGGTTGTACCGGGCGACGAGCCGCCGCTGCCGGCGGAAGAGGACGCCGAATACAAAGACGTTGCAGAAGCCGTAATGCGAGAAAGCATTATCAATCTCGCGCGTATAAAGGAGACCTTCAGCCAGAGCCTGGGCTCCACCGGGCCATCACAGGGCCTCGACAACGTTCCCGCACTTATTCGCGGCATCAAGGCCGGCCTGATGATGCTCAACAAATCGCGGGCCATGGACGTCGTCGACCGCGTCGGCAACCTGATTACCCTGACGCTGTCCGGTGCCGGGCCCAGCAGGTTGTCACAGAAGGAAACCGACCGGCTGGCCGACGCCATCGTCAGCATCGAGTACTACATGGAGACGGTCAAGGCTGGCCGCAGCGAACCTTGGTACATGCTCGACAACGCAGAAGCCTGTCTCGCCGTACTGCGAGACCTGGAAAAACGCCTGAGCACCGAATCGGCGGACGATATTGCGATTTCGCAGACGGTGAGAGTCTCGAGGGAGGATCTCGACGCCATTGCGGCGGACCACGAACGCGAGGCCGCCAAGACAAGAGTCGACCTGGTATCGACACCGGTGGTTGCGCCGCACGCGGAACACCTCGATCCGGAACTGCTGGAGCTGTTTATCGAGGAAGCCAAGGAAGAGATAGCGATAATCAAACGCGACTTGCCGGCGTGGTCGGAGTCTCCCGACGACATGGAGACGCTGATCACCGTGCGACGTTCGTTCCATACGCTCAAGGGAAGCGGGCGAATGGTCGGCGCCGAACGCATCGCGGAGTATTGCTGGTGCATCGAAAATCTTCTGAACAGGTTGATCAACCGGACGCTCGGAAGAACGCCGCCCATGGTCGAGTTCATTCTCGAAGCGGCCACCGTGGTGCCGGAGCTCGTCGAGCAACTCGAGGTCGGCACGGAACCGACAGCGGACGTCAACCTGATGATGGCGCGCGCCAATGCATTTGCCGAGGGCGATCCCAATGCGGCGGTGATGACTGTCGAAACCGCGGCCGCGGAGGAAGTCGCGGACGATTCCGCAGCGCTGGAAATGGACCCGGTGCTTCTCGATATTTTCGCAAAAGAAACTGCGGTACACCTGAAGGTCATTAACGATTACCTGGATGCCTGCGAGGGACACGAGCCGCCGTTTCATGTAACCGACAAGCTGTACCGCGCATGCCATACATTGCACGGCAGCGCGAACATGGCGAACGTCGAGCGAGGCGTCGCGGTTGCAGGTGCATTGAATCGATATGTACGCAAGGCACATGACCTGAAAAGCGGTTTTCCGCAAGCGGCCATTGAAGTGTTACGCGCTGCCGCCAACGCAATCGAGGCTATCGTCGGCGATATCAACAAGGCCGACCGCGCACGTGACGACTTTGCGGTACTGATCGAGAACCTCGGCCATCTCGCGGACGATATCGAGCCGCCAACGGACGAGACCCAGGCGGTGCAGACAATCGTCGTGGAACAGATTGAGGAAGCCGAAGAACCGGTAGCCGAAGAACCCGAATACGATGCCGAGATTGCGGCAATTTTCTCGGAGGAATCCGCGGAACTGCTGGAGTCGGCGGACCAGGCCCTTGGCAACTGGGCCAAGGACAGAGAATCGCGCGAACATATCGAAGCACTCAAACGGCACCTGCACACGCTGAAAGGCGGAGCTCGCATGGCCGGCATCATGGCGATGGGAAACCTGAGCCACGAACTCGAAGCGCTGTTGATCAACATCGACGACGACAAGATCGCCCCAAGTTCACAAATTGACGACCTGCTGCAGCTCAGCATCGACGAACTGCACCGCATGCGAGACATGGTCATCGCCGGCAAGAAAGTTACGGCTGCGGCTGAACTCGAGAAACGCATTCACGCCCTGAATGCCGGAGATCTGTCGGCCGCAGAGGCGCCAGCGGCTGAAATCATTACCCAGCCGGATATCGAAGCTGAATCCGTGCCGGTCAAGTTCACGCCCGAGCCGGAGCAGATGCTGAGTATCGTCGAGGAACCGCCGGCAGAGGAAACGGCGCAAATCAGCGAGATCGCTCCGCAGCCGGAGGTGCCGCAAGCCGTCGAAGCCGCGGAAATTTCCGAACCGGTGGAACTCGAGCCAGCCGAAGCCGAGCCGCGCAAAAAGAAGGCAAAAGCAAAAAAGAAGAAGGCGGAGGAAGTCGTACCGATCTTGCCAGAAGTGCCTGCAGCGGATATCGCGGCGGCACCGGCCCAGCGGACCGCCGATGCGCGGCAGGAATACGCGCGCATTGATGCCGATCTCCTGGAAAGCCTGCTAAACGCCGCAGGTGAGATCAGTATCTACCATTCGCGCCTCTCCCAGCAGATCAACACGATCGAGTTCCACGTCGACGAACTCGAGCAAACGGTCTCCAGGTTGCGCGAGCAGCTCCGCAAACTGGAAATCGAGACCGAAGCGACAATCAAGCACGGCCACCAGGATACGGTGGTGGCACAGGATTTCGATCCGCTCGAACTCGACCGCTATTCCAATATTCAGCAATTGTCGCGGGCGCTTGCGGAATCTGCCAGCGACATGGGCAGCCTCAAGGACTTGCTGCAATCGGTTACCTCGGATGCCGAGACCTTGCTGGCGCAGCAGGCACGCGTCACCGGGGAACTGCAGGACGGCCTGATGCGTACACGCATGGTGCCGTTCGAGCGGCACGTTCCGAGGTTGACGAGACTGGTGCGACAGGCTGCCCAGGAGGCCGGGAAGCGAGCCGAGCTTGCGGTCGAGGGCGCCTCCGGAGAGCTCGACCGGCAGGTGCTCGAGAAAATGTTACCGCCCTTCGAACACATGCTGCGCAACGCCATCATTCATGGCCTGGAGAAACCCGAAGACAGGCAAGCCGCAGGAAAGCCGGCGGCCGGGCGCATCACCATGCGATTACATCGCGAGGGATCGGAAATGGTAATCGACGTTGCCGATGACGGCGCCGGTCTCGATGTCGAGGCGATTCGCAGGAAGGCATACGAGAAAGAGCTACTCAAGCCGGACAGCAAGGCGACGGACGAGGAAATCATGCAGCTGATCCTCATGCCCGGCTTCAGTACGGCCAGCGAGGTGACGCAGTCCGCCGGTCGCGGTGTCGGCATGGACGTCGTCGCCAACGAGGTAAAGCAACTAGGTGGCTCGCTGCGCATATCGTCGGTCACCGGACAGGGTACGAATTTCACCATTCGCCTGCCGTTTACACTTGCCATCACCCAGGCACTGATTGTCAGAACGGGCGAGGAGATCTACGCACTGCCGCTACCAACCGTCGAAGGCGTGGTCCGCATAGCGAGATCCGAGCTGGAAAATTTGCTGAGCCAGTCGGATCCCAGTTATGAATATGGCGAACAGACATACCGCTTCCGCCACCTCGGCATGTACCTCGGCGCTCCGTCCGCGCAATTGCCAGAAGAAGAAACTTTTATTCCGGTCATCCTGGTGCGTGCCGGCGAGCATTCCACTGCGCTGCTTACCGACGAAATGATTGCGAGTCAGGAAATCGTCGTTAAGTCGATCGGTCCGCAACTGGCGAGCATTCGCGGAATTTCCGGCGCCACAATACTCGGCGATGGGCGCATCGTCCTGATCCTCGATGTCAATACGCTGGTGCGCAGTGGCGCGCCCGTTGTGGAACTCAAGAGCGCAGCGCCTTCGCCAATCGATGAGCGGCCGCTTGCAATGATCGTTGACGATTCGATAACGGTTCGTCGCGTGATGGAACGATTCCTCGAGCGGAATGGCATGCGCGTTGTCACCGCCAAAGACGGAATCGACGCGATCAGCGTGTTACAGGATGAGAAGCCGGACATCATACTGCTCGATATCGAGATGCCGAACATGGATGGCTACGAATTTGCGACACACGTGCGCAACGACGAAAGGGTGTCGCATGTGCCGATAATCATGATTACGTCGAGGGTCGGCGACAAACACCGCGCAAGGGCAATCGAGATCGGGGTGGATGATTATCTCGGCAAGCCGTACCAGGACTCGCAGTTGCTCGATGCGATCCGGCGATTGCTCGACGAACGGGGCATCGCTCTGCAGTGAACACGGAAACCAGGGAACTCTACAGCCTGCTGGTACCGCTATCGGATGACCGGCTGATCCTGCCGCGTGCCTGTGTCGCCGAAGTAGTGCGCTATATGGAGCCGCAACAGCAGCCGGGCAGCCAGAACTGGATGCTCGGCACGATCAGCTGGAACGGTCGCGACCTGCCCGTCGTGGCATTCGAGGGAACCATTGGCAAGGACATTCCGGCACCGACCGGGCGCACCCGCGTCGTCGTCTTCTATTCGAGCACCGGAAAGATCAAGACAGGATATTTTGGCATCCTGACCCAGGGGTTCCCGCAGCTGGTACGAGTCAATCGAGAGGTGCTCAATCTCGATTCCACCGAAGGATGGCCGGAGGACGCCCCTGTTCTTTGTCGCGTCAAGATGATTAACGAATACCCCCTGGTGCCTGACCTCGAGGCACTCGAGGGGATGATCGTCGAGGAAACCGTGCAGGCGTGACCAAGGTGGCGGCGGCCGGCCGCCGCTTGTTGCAAAGCATATTTCGCTACAGTATCGTCTGCTGCAACATCGACGGGTAAATTCCAGGTGTTTCACACCGGAATTTTAACGGGAAGACGGTGCGCCTTCATTGCAGGCAATGCCGTCGCTGCCCCCGCAACGGTAAATGAGTCAATCGATCAGGGCGCATGCCCGGCCACTGCGCAATGTCGCGTGGGAAGGCGATCGACAAAGACGGCAGCGTCACTCATGAGCCCGGAGACCGGCCCTTCGATTGGCCCACAGTTTGATCGCGGCGGGCGATTGTCTGGAGATGCCGAAATCTCTCACCCTCCCCCGATCAACGAGAAAGTCTGGGCGTGGGGAGCCAGGCGGGAGAAGAATAATGTCACATCGTCTGTTACTCGTTTGCCTCGCAAACGGAGCGGTTTTCTGCGCGCCGGCCTACTGTCAAACACACGCTGAGGGGACCCAAGAACTCGACAATATCATCGTCACGGCTTCACGTTCGCCGATTACAATAGCCAACCTCGGCAGTTCGGCGACTGTCATCAGCCGCGAGCAGATCGAGTTGCGCCAGGCGAGATACGTAAGCGAACTGTTGCGTTCCGTTCCCGGCTTTGCTGTGAGCCAGGTCGGAACGACAGGATCGCAGACCCAGGTTCGCGTCAGGGGCGCCGAGGCAAATCACGTGCTCGTGCTGATCGACGGCGTGAGGGCGAACGACCCCGCAAGTGGGGACGAATTCCGCTGGGAGTTACTTAGCACCAGCGATGTCGAGCGCATCGAAATAGTACGTGGGCCGCAAAGTTCACTATGGGGCAGTGATGCCGTGGCCGCGGTGGTGCACGTCATCACCCGCTCCGGTGCCGGTCGACCTGGTATCAGCGTCTACGCGGAGGCCGGTTCGCACGACACGGTCAACGGTGGTATCGATGGCGCGGTCGGCGGTGAAAGATGGTCACTGGGGTTTGGCCTGGAGCACCTGGATACCGGCGGCACCAATATTTCCCGTAACGGGACAGAGCATGACGGCTCGGAAATAACGACTGCGTCACTGTCATCACAATACCGGCCAGCCAAAAACCTGGAATTTACGTTCGGACTGCGCGCAGTTGACGCCTGGTCTCAGTATGACCCTGTCGACTTCTTGCTGACGGGCCTGCCTGTCGACGGCGACGTCGCGACAGATTCGAAACGCATCTATGCAAATGCCGGCGCCACGCTGAGCACGCTCGACGGACGTGTCGTACATCACCTGGACGCGAGATACCTGGACACCGATAACAGCAATCTGAGCAATGGCATTGCCGATTCGTACACTGCGTCGGATCGCAAGACGCTCACCTACCAGTCGGATATCCGGATCGGTGATGACAGGTTGTCGCTGGCAATCGAGCGCGAACAGACGCGTTTCCAACAGCGGGGCGAGATCGGGTTTGCTGATCCGAACCAGGATCAGGAGATGAGCGTTACGAGTTTCATTGCGGATTATCAAGGCGCGTCACTGGACCGCCTGACCTGGCTCCTGAGCGCAAGGTATGACGACAACAGTGACTTCGATAGCGCTATCTCGGGCCGCCTGTCGATTGCTTACTCGGTCAGTGATGCTACGCTCGTGCGGGCAAATATCGGCACCGGACGCAAGGCGCCGACCTTTATCGAGCGCTTCGGTTTCTTCCCGGCCCAGTTCGTCGGCAATCCGGATCTGAAACCGGAGGATTCGTTATCTGTCGATGTCGGTATCGACAGGAAACTGTTCGGCGATTCGCTCGAATGGCAGCTCACATTCTTCTATCAGGATCTTAAAGATGAAATAAACGGTTTTGTCTTCGATCCGGATACGTTTCTTTTTACTGCTGCAAACAGCGACGGTGACAGCACGCGGCAAGGTGTGGAAGTATCCGCGGCACTGGAGCTGTCGGAAAAACTCGGCGTCGGCGGGTCATATACCTATACAGATTCCACGGAGAGTGACGAAACCGCGGGCGACGTCCGCGAATTACGCCGCCCGCGGCATAGCGGGAGTCTTTACGGTAACTACCGCTTTCTTGAAAATCGGGCGAACCTGAGAGTTGTCGCCGACTACAGCGGCCGGAACACGGACATGTTCTTTCCACCGTTTCCCGAACCGCCGGAAATTGTGATCCTCGACAGCTACTGGCTCCTCGATTTGACGGTCAGCTTCGATATTAACCGCAACACCCGCGTATTCCTGCGCGGCAACAATCTGCTCGACGAAGATTATGAACAGGTATACGGGTACCAAACGCCGGGCCGCTCTGCCTACCTCGGTCTCAGACTGAGTTTCGGAGGCTAGAAGGCATCATCAGTCGTCGCGGTAGTCACCCCAGTTAGCTTGCGCGATGCTCAGAGCAGCCAGCGCGGCGGTCTCGGTGCGCAGCACGCGGGGGCCGAGTCTCACTGCGTAAATGCCCGCCGCTGCGGCACGCTCGTGTTCGGCTTCGCTGAATCCGCCCTCCGGGCCGACCAGTATTGTCAGATCCCGTCCTCGCACATCAATCGCCGGCATCGAATCGTTTGCGCCCACGCGCAAAATAAGCTGCGTTTCGTCAGAACCTGCGTTTTCCGAGAACCAGTCGACCAGGCTTTGCGGTGCATCGATTACAGGTACGATATTCCGTGCGCACTGCTCACATGCGCTTTGTGCAATTCTTTGCCAGTGCGCGTGGCGCTTCGCTGCACGATCCGTCGAGAGTTTAACGACCGAATAATCGGTTAACACCGGAGATATGCGGTGCACACCAAGCTCGGTCGCTTTTTGTATGACGATATCCATCCTTTCGCCCCTGGATATTCCCTGGACGAGTCTTATTCGCAATGACGATTCCGTATCGCGCGCAACGTGCTCACCGACACTCAGATCCAATTGCTGTTTAGTGACAGAGCCCACGGTCGCAGAATACTCTCCGCCGTTGCCGTCAAAAACCGTCACAGCGTCGCCGGGCCTGAGGCGTAATACGCGCCCGACGTACCGTGCCTGTTCGCCGCCGAGCGACAGAGTGGCATTGGCGCGCACCCGGACCGGACTGAATAAACGTAATGTGGACATCGCTTATTATTCGCGCCGGCGTCACTTGCGTTGCGCAGCGCAGCGTTGACATTAAGCACCGATACGAATGACCATGTCAAAACATCGCCGAACCCGGACATTGCATTTGCCTGAAACGGAGTCGCCAAACTATACGATCAGCCCCGAGGCCGGTTTGATCCGGCCGGGGACGCAATGCCCCTCTCCGAATCAGGACGACAGGCCGGAGGGTATGCAAGCGGAACTGATCATCATTCACGGCATCAGCCTGCCTCCAGGACACTTCGGCGGACCGCAGGTGCGTGAACTTTTTACCAATTGCCTGGATTGGGACGCGCATCCTTATTTCAGCGAAATTCGCGGACTCCAGGTTTCTGCACATTTACTGATTTCCCGCGACGGCGAGCTGGTTCAGTTCGTGCCGTTTGAACGTCGCGCATGGCATGCGGGCGAGTCCAAATTTCGCGGCCGCTCCGGGTGTAACGATTTTTCTATCGGCATCGAGCTCGAGGGCGAGGATGAAACGCCGTATACCGATGCGCAATACAGGCACTTGATCGCCGCGATCAGGGCAATCCGCAAGCGCTACCCACAAATTACCGCAAGGCACATTGCGGGGCACTGCGACGTGTCTCCCGGAAGAAAATCGGATCCGGGCCCTGCTTTCGACTGGTTGCGATTGTATGATGGTCTTTGCGCCTCAACGTACGAAGAACGATGACTCTACTTGCTCTCCTCATTGGCCTGGCAGTCGAAAGACTAGCTACGCGACTCTTCCACCTGCGGCGGCTGCCGTGGCTGGATCGCCTGATCGATTTCGGCTTTGACCAGTTCCGGCGCTTGCAGAACTGGCCAGCGTTGATCCCGGTCGTACTTCTCGCGCTGCTGCTGGCATTGCCCGTCTTCCTGGTCCTGTTCAGCCTGCAGGGCGCGCTTTACGGGGTCGCGAATCTCGTGCTGGCCGTCGTCGTGCTGTTTTTCTCACTCGGCCCCACGGACATCGGCGAGCAAGTGGACGAGTACTGCCGGGCGATCGAAGCGGAGGACGAGGAGCGGATTCTCAATACTTCGAAAGCGCTCATAGAGACCGATATCCTCACCGACCCGGTCGAGAGAATTCAGAAAGTAGAAGAATCCGTTTGTATACAGGCAAACAACAGATTGTTTGCCGTCATCTTCTGGTTCGTGCTGTTTGGACCCTACGGTCCGTTGGGCGCATGGGCGTATCGGGTCACGGACCTCATCCGCAGGCGCGCTGTCTTCAATCACGCTCGGGATGATGCTGATGTCGCTGAGAACATCGTGGAGGCGACAGAAATGCTGCATGGCTGGCTGGCGTGGATTCCGGCGAGGTTGACAGCGATCGGCTATGCCATGGCAGGGAGCTTTGAAGGCGCACTGCATGCCTGGAGGACATCGGGGGACAGGAAGGACTTGCCGCTCCATGCACACAGTGAATCGCTGCTTGCCAGGGTCGGAGTCGGCGCGATGTCCCTGCCGGACGTCGAGGGAGAGAGCATTTCCGAACGCGGCGTGAGGGGAGCGCGCGCGGCCAACGGACTGGTATTCCGGCTGCTGTTTATTTGGGCGGCGGTTATTGCCGCGATGACGCTGTATGGCTGGTCGGTGTGATACGCCTGCGATACCTGTTTTTGATTATTACTTTCCTGTCTGTGTGCAACCTGCGCGCGGAAAGTGGAGGCGAGCCCGGTCAACGCATCATCTCGTTGTCGCCACACCTCGCCGAACTCGTGTTCGCAGTCGGAGCCGGAGATCACCTGATCGGTGTCAGTGCCTACACCGACTATCCCGAGGCCGCATCCAGATTGCCGGTCGTCGGCGATGCATTCATGCTCGATCTCGAGCGTCTCACTCTGCTGAATCCGGACATGTTGCTCGCCTGGCGTGGCGGCACACCGGCGCATGTCATCGACGAACTGCAATCGCGCGGTTACAGGGTAGAGACAATCAGGACCAGGAATCTCGACGACGTTGCGCTGGCATTGCGGCGTATCGGCAGGCTCACCGGACAAATCGCACAAGCGAATGCGGCCGCCGATAAGTTCGAGGCCGGTCTGAACTCACTCAGGGAACGTGCATCCGGAAGCTCGCCGATCGCGGTCTTTTACCAGGTTTCCAGTCGACCGCTTTATACGATCAACGGCGAGCACTATGTCAGTCAGCTGATCGAAGTCTGCGGCGGCAGGAATGTATTTGCCGATCTCGGCAAGCTGGCGCCCTTGATCGGGGTCGAATCCGTCATTCAACGGAATCCGGAAGTGATGCTGGCAGCCGACGACGCCGGTCCCGACGCATTCAGTGAATGGGACCGCTGGCCGGGCATTGCGGCCAATCGTTACGGCAATCGATTCCTGATGCCGGCGGCGGAGATCGGGCGGGCGACGCCGCGCCTGCTTGAAGCCGGAGCTGCAATTTGCGCAGCGCTGGAGGACGGCCGCGAGAGCCGGGAGACTTACCGTGGCTAGTTTGAGCATGCCGACGCTGCGCCAGGCTTTACCGGGCGACTGGGACGCGGTTCGCAAGCTGCTGCTTGCCTCCGACCTGCCGGTAGACGACCTCGGCCCGGACAGGCTCGATGGCTTCCTGATTGCCGAAGACGACGACCTGGTCGTCGGACTAATTGGCCTGGAACTGATGGGAACAGTAGGGCTGCTGCGATCACTGGTGGTCGAAAAGAATGCGCGGCGCGCAGGCCTCGGTGGCAAGCTGGTCGGAGCGCTCGAGTCCGCCGCGGAAGCCGCAGGAATCGCCGAGCTGTGGCTGTTGACGATTGACGCAGAGAAATTCTTCCAGCGGTACAACTACGAAATCGTGAACAGGGAGCAGGCGCCGGAGGAGCTTCGGCAGTCCGACGAATTCAGGTCCCTGTGCCCGGATACTGCCTACCTGATGCGCAAATCGCTCGACTAGCGCCCTGCAAACCGGGGGCCATCGCAGCAAAAAACACGGTTCTGGCCGCGAGCAGCTTGCTCCCGCTTCGGACTAACGCGCCGCTACCGGCCGTTGCTACGATTCGGATCGATCGCGGTCCCACAGCACTTCCTGTCCCGATTCGGCACGGGACAGGACCCGCGCAACGACAAACAAGAGGTCCGACAAACGATTCAGATAGATTAGCGATTCGTCTCTGACAGGCTCGTCTTTTGCAAGACTGCGTACGCGGCGTTCCGCGCGTCTGACAATCGCCCTTGCAAGGTGACAGGCTGCTGCCGCCTGGCCGCCGCCCGGCAGGATGAATTCCTTCAGTGGGGGCAGGCCGGCATTGAAACTGTCCAGATCCCGTTCCAGCCTGTCGACGAAGGCAGACCGCACTGCATCGTAGCCGGGGGTGGATAATTCGCCGCCCAATTCGAACAGATCGTGCTGGACATCCGTCAGGCAGCGGCGAATGTCTTCCGGGACGACCTCGAAAGCGAGGACAATGCTGATGGCGCTGTTCGCCTCGTCGACGGCGCCATAAGCCTCCACGCGCGGGCAATCCTTGTCGACGCGGCTGCCGTCGCCCAGGCCCGTGGTGCCGTCGTCACCGGTCTTGGTGTAAATCTTGCTCAGTCGATGACCCATGAATCTCCTTCGTACAGGGAGTGCCCATCAGCGCTTTATAGCTTTTCCGATGCTCGATGTGAACTCGCTTGCTCCGGCAGAGCCGGGCAACCGTCATATGGCGACCACCGAGACTGTCAGCTTGGTATCTTGTTTCTGCAATCGGCACCGGCCATAGTTGCGACTCGCGGATATCCCGAATCGATCAGCATGGCACGAGCCGACGACAAATCGCCGGAACTGAAGACCGCACTGGACGCTGCCAGGGCCGCAGCGGCAATCTGCCGCGCTTACTATCAAAGTGAAGTATCGGTCACGACCAAAGAAGACATGACGCCAGTCACCCAGGCGGATGTCGAGTGCGAGCAGGCGATTCGCAGGATCATACTCGACAAGTTTCCACAGCATGGTTTTTACGGCGAGGAGTCCGGCAGGTCGGGCGACAGTGACGACAATCTGTGGCTGGTCGATCCTATAGACGGGACCAAGTCATTCATTCGTGGCTACCCGTTTTTTTCCACACAGATCGCGCTGATGCGCGGTGCCGAGATCGTGCTCGGTGTGTCGTATGGCACGATGTTCGATGAGCTGGCCTGGGCGGAGCGCGGTTGCGGAGCGTGGCTGAACGGGAAACGTTTGCGCGTCAGCGAAATCGGGGATCTGCAAAGTGCCACGATATCGACCGGCAATCTCAAGTCACTCGCCCGAGGAGACGGCTGGGCGCGGCTCGGCGACCTGGTCACCAGGTCCTGGCGAATACGCGGTTACGGCGATTTCTATCACTACCACTTGCTGGCAGCCGGCAAGATCGAGGCGGTCATCGAATCCGATGTGAACATACTCGATATTGCCGCCGTTTCCGTGATCGTCGAAGAGGCGGGCGGCAGGTTTACCGATTTGAATGGCGCACCGTTGGGACTGGACACGCGCTCGGTGCTCGCTGCCAATTCCGCTTTACACGCGCAATACCTGAAACATCTCGAGGGATATGTCGATTAATGCAATTGCCGATTTACCAGGTCGCGGCATTTACCGAAGCGCCATTCGGCGGCAACCCGGCCGCGGTCGTGCCGTTGCGCGAGTGGATCGGGGATTCGCTGATGCAAAAAATCGCCGCCGAAAACAATCTCTCGGAGACTGCGTTTTTCGTTCCCATCGCGGAAGGCGAATGGCACATTCGCTGGTTTACGCCGGCGGTCGAGGTACCGTTGTGTGGCCACGCGACCCTGGCGAGCGCAGCGGTTATTCGCGAAAAACTGAATCACGACATATGGCCGATTCGTTTGCAGTCTGCCAGCGGCGCGCTGATCGTCGACTTTGACGGGGACGCCTACGTGCTCGATTTTCCCGCCAGCAAACCGCTGCCGACCGGCTTGCCGCCCGGTTTCGAAGCGGCACTCGGTCATGCCGCAGAGGAAAGTTTTATCGCCGACGACATCTATATGATCGTATTGCCGGACGAAACAGCGGTCGCCTCGTTGAAACCGGATTTCGGCGCGCTCGCGGAGCGAACTGCTCACGGAGTCATTGCTACGGCCGTGGGCGACAGCGTTGACTTCGTGTCGAGGTTCTTTGCCCCTTCGCTCGGCATTGATGAGGATCCCGTTACCGGCGTGGCGCATTGCGTGTTGACGCCTTACTGGTCCGAGCGACTCGGCAAGAAAGAACTTGTCGCGCGACAGATATCGAAGCGCGGCGGCGTCATAGAATGCGCGGACCGCGGTGACCGCGTCAGCTTGCGCGGCCACGCGTTGTTTTACCTGGATGGCCAGATTCGCGTCGCTGACTAACTGCGCCCAGGCCCCGCGGCGATGAACAGGCTGCTGCCGCGCCAGGCGACCATTTCCATGGCCGTCGCGTAAAGCTCGGTCAGCCGATTCTCTGTCAGTATCTTTTCCGTCTCATCCAGTTCCCAACGGCCATCGCCGTAAAGCAGCAGGCACCTGTCCGCAAATCGGGCAGCGAGGTTCACGTCATGCAAGCTGCTGACGACGGCGCTTCCACTCCGGGCTTTGCTCCTGAAAATATGCAACACGTCCAGTTGGTGTTGCGGGTCGAGATGATTGGTCGGCTCATCGAGCAGGTATATATCGGGGGACTGCGTCAGTACCTGCGCGATCGCGAGCCGCCTGCGCTCGCCTCCCGACAGGGTTCCGACGTTCCTTTGCAGCATGTCGTCGAGATCGACCAGTGCGAGTGATGCCCGCGCGATTTCGCGGTCGTCCGCGGACTCCCATTGGAAGCGGGGAATATGCGGGTGTCGGCCGATCATCGCCGTATCGAACACCGTAGCCGGAAAAACGTCCTCGACGTACTGCGGCAACAAGGCAATGCGCGTTGCCACCCGTTGCCGCGGCAGTTTGCTCAGAGCCTCGCCATCAAGGCGCGTCACGCCACCGTCGGCGGCCCTGAGGCCGGCGAGCGTATGCAAGGTCAGGGATTTACCAACGCCGTTGGGGCCGAGCACGGCGAGCACCTCGCCGGCGTGAATCTCGAGATCGAGACTCTCGACTAGCCTGCGCCCCGGCACGCAAATCGATAGGCCGGCGCAGCTCAGCTTGGGACTGGCCACTTCATTCATGCCGGCAGGGTATCAGACCAGCGATTGTCGAGTACCCCGGCCGCTGAATTAAACGGGGAAAGTCACTCGATAAGGCGGATCTCTCTGGCCGTTTCTTCGCCAATGGTGACGTATTCGAGGTTTTTGGGGACCAGCGCGTCCGTGCGGGAAATTGCGATGCGGCCGCCCATTATTTCCGCAAATCTTTGCGGAAAACGCGGCGTCTTTTCGGGTTCTCCGAAGCCGATCGGAAAATTCGGCATACCGTCGGACGGATCGTACTTGTCTGTTGCGCCCAGCGTGTGCAGGAACTCGTGCGCGATGATCACATGGCTG